>JANLYU010000223.1:0-6572 GCA_031365785.1 Flavisolibacter sp.
AAGGGTTTGGAGGCCCGGGCAGTAATGGAGGTCCACAAGGTGACTTGTATATTACTTTCCATATCACTGAGGATCCTTATTTTAAAAGAGATGGAGCCGAATTGTACGCTACCACCAGTATTGATCTCTATACGGCAGTTCTGGGTGGAGAAGTTACCATTGAAACCCTGACCGGAAAAGTAAAATTGAAAGTTTTACCCGGAACTCAAAATGGAACAAAGATCCGCCTGAAGGGAAAAGGATTTCCTGTATACAAAAAGGAAGGACAGGCAGGTGACCTTTATATTATTTATCAGGTTCAAATACCTACAGACCTTACTGAAAAACAAAAGGACTTATTCAGGCAATTATCTATTTTAAAATAAGAAGTATGCTTCAGGAAAATCCTATACCAGCTGATGAGTTTTGTGTAAGCCACAACATTAATATTACTTTTCTTGAAACCCTGAATGACTATGGGTTGATCAGCATTTCAAAAACTCAGGATACTTATTATGTCGATGCTGGAGATTTAAGTTCTATAGAAAAGATGATCCGTCTCCATTTTGAATTGGACATCAATATGGAAGGTATTGACGCCATCATTCGCCTGTTACAAAGAATGGAAACCTTGCAGGAGGAAATGATGCAACTTAAAAACAGGCAGCACCTTTTTCACATAGACGCGGGTAGTGCATCTACTATGGATAGCAATTGAATCCTTTACGTTACCTACTTTATGCAGAAGAGAATCTTTCCCACTCATCTGGTTGCCAACAAGTATTTCAATAATGCTCCATTCATGGTTTTGATAATAGGGAAGCTGGATTCCATTGAGAGTGTATGATAGCGCTGTTACATCCGGGATATCATTACCCTCAACTAAGAGATCCTTTATATGATCTTTTGGTAAGTATATAATTTCATTCTTTATTTTTTTCTTCTGCTGAATTAATCATGGCATCAAAAGACCAGGGGCCACTTCCAATAATTAAAAAGTATATCAGTAGAAATAAAACAAAAATAGAAAGGGATAATTCAGAAAACTGGCTCAGCACATCAGAAGAATTAATAAACACAATCGCTCCCAGCAAAATAGGAATTTGAATCAGGCAGGCAAAACGTGTCAACAGGCCACCTATCAATAGTACACCACCCATGAGGTGAGCAAACAATACATAGTGAGCCATGACTACCATCAAAAAAGAGCTGAATGGTACATGGTTGGCCATGAGGTTGGTGAGGCGGGTCATATTATCAGCAAATTCAACACCTTTAAGGCAAAGGAATAACCCCAGGAAAATTCTTAGAATATCCAGCCATTTCGGATGATGGGAATCACCCCAATGACCAACGCGTTGCAGGAGGTTCATATAGCAGTTATTTGATGACTGGCTTTGAATAGTTCAAAACCCAGGTCAAGTGAACTACACGACACAAGGAACCTGTACAACCGCTTGGCTATTTGGAATGTTCCACTTCAGAAACCTGTTCCTGCTCTGCTGCAACCTGGGGTATGTGCTTGAACGTTAATTGAAATTTTGGATTGAGACTGATGTGAAATTCATGTTGCAAAAAAATTTCTTTTACAACTGCGTCCTGGAGTAGGACGCTGGCCAGACTTGATGCCAATGGATAATCAACAATAACATTATCCACTTTTCCCTGCTTGAATTTGATTAAAAATTTGTAACCCGTCTTCCGGGTCATACCCGCACGCTCAAAGTCTGGAATATTCAGATCAAGAACCTGTTCAGAAGCAATAGATTTTTTTAAAACGATTCTCATGACAGGCAGATACTTGCTCCAAACGTTTGTGTACATAGTTTAATTTGATGGTGTTGCAGGTGTTATTGCCTGCAGAAGGCGCGGAAGTGTAAAGATGAGGTAAAATTAGCCAAAGAAGCCGAAAAGTTATCACGATACCCGTTTAAAAGTCGCCTTTACTATAGATGAGATTGTTAAAATTCACCAAGCTTATAAAAGACCTGCTCATTCTTCCCTCCCCTGCTGATGTTACCTTATGATACCGTGGAAATCATTGATGCGACAAGGCCGCCTGAAAGTAGTACCACCTCAAAGGTATGATCTAACCCGAATTTATCAGAAACCGGATTGATCACATCACATTTTTATTCTGTTTAATGTATTTTTAATTCAAATTAAGTAATACTATGGCAGACAACGACAGAAAAGAAGGCGAACCAGTACCGGCCCCGGGTTTGGGAAGAAACCAAAACACTTCCGGCGACAGTCAGAAAGAAAATACTTCCGGTAATGAAAGCAGCAACGATAATCCTCAGAACGGTAACAAATGGGATCATTACAAAACCAGTGACCAGGCAAAAGAAAATGAGAAAAGTTCATCATCAGATCAAAGTGATCGCTAAATAAATAAGAAGTAGCCGCATGCTCTTGGTCATCCATGAAAGATAGTAGCGGAGATACACTGATGGAGAGATGGATTGTACCTGGCAAGGATAATAAGTGCAGGTTTTCCATTTCCCTGAATACAGAACTCTTAAAAATATTTCTTCGGCCCCCTCCTCTATAGCGTTCCAAATACATTCTATAAGAAACTGAAACTAAAAGGATTTCATCACCTTCAAATAACTGGTCAGCATGAGAATTCGACGTGAATATCTTAATCAAAATTAAAGTCAGGGCCGTATAGCGGGTCCTTCCTGATACAACTACTGTTACTTTTACTTAACTTCATGATGACGTTCAGGCTTGTGAACAATACCCTCTTCAGCCCTTTCTTCACCAACCAATCTTCATTATGGAACATGTAAAACCTATCCTCATAGTAGGAGCAACAGGTTATCTGGGTACTGAAATCTGCAGGCAACTGGCCGCTGAAAATAAAAATGTAAAAGCCTTAATCCGTTCAGGTTCAGACCCCGACAAAATAAAAATTTTAAAAGGCTGGGGTATTGAAACCGTGGAAGGAGACCTCAAAGATCCTGCTTCACTGGATAAAGCCCTTGAAGGTGTGGGAGCTGTGATTTCCACTGCTTCATCCACAATTTCCCATACACCCGAAGATTCGATAGAAACAGTAGACCGCAAAGGCCAGTTGAACCTGGTGGAAGCTGCAGGCAAAGCCTGGGTAGATAAATTTATTTTCATTTCATTTCCAGAATCTGACCAAAAGTACCCTCTTCAGGATGCCAAGCGTGAAGTAGAACAACGGCTTATTGAAAGTAACATGAACTATACTATCCTGCGCGCTGGATATTTCATGGAAGTGTGGCTCGGGCCACACCTGGGTTTTGACCCAGCTAACCACAAGGCTACCATTTATGGAAATGGAAATAATAAAGTGTCATGGATCGCGATCAGGGACGTAGCGGCCTTCGCTGTTGCCTCTTTACATAACCATGATGCCGTCAACAGTATCATCGAAATCGGAGGTCCAGAAGCCATTTCTCCCCTGGAAGCTGTCAAAATATTTGAAGAAGCTACAGGTCAAACATTCGATCTGCAGTATGTTCCGGAAGAAGGCTTACGTACCCAAAAAGAATTGAGCAACGACCCATTGCAGCAAACATTCGTCTCTCTGATGTTGAATCTTTCCGGAGGCAGTGTGATCAATATGACCGATACCTTAAAACTTTTCCCTTTGAAGCTTCAGACGGTTCAGGAATATGCCCGGCTGATGGTTCCATCCTCTCCCATCCTTACCGAAGCTTAGGAGCTAGAAATGATATTCTACTCATTTCTTAAATACGACTAAAGTATCAGGCATTACATGGCCTAACCTACTTACGCAATAGAGTGCTCAGGTTGGTCTGATCAACGAATCTATTGTGGAATAAAACATATATATATATCATTTTTAAAGAATAGATTCTTCCCTAGCACGCTATACTCATTGGAGGAATAGATTACACTTAAAACCACACCTTCTAATTGTTGAACATGAAAAGTTGAAAGAATATCGGCCCGGTATTTGCCTTTGTGGGAAATCGAAATTATCTTGATCCTCTGATCATCCACTATCTATAAAACACACCAATGAAATCCACGTTTAAAAAATTAGCTGCCCTGAATAAAACCACTGTTTTTCGCAGTCTAGGCCTCTCCTTCGTTTTTATTGTTTTTTACATTATTATTTTATATATCCTGATCAATAGCCCGGCCTGATCTACCCCCCATTCCCTCATTTACCTACGGTTTTCTGTTGAATTTCTACCCTTGCTGCCCCGTTCCAATAAGGCAGGAAATGGAGTGGTACAACATCATTTTACAAAGCTAACAATAGCCTATTGCTCCCTACTTTTTACGCTTCCCGGAGGTGGCTTCCCCCGCTTTATTTTATTGCAAATGCCCTTCTGTTGACCTGAAGGAAACCCTTAAGCCCTGTATCAACGAACCCAAAAGAAAATCTTGCATAAAAGTAAATTCCAGCGTAACTTTCTGGAACTCAATCCATCCATGATGAACCTGCCCAATAAAACACGAATCATACATTATGGAAAGACAACTGACAATAAAGATACCTTACGTTTCTGGCGAAGATGGTTTATCCAAAGCCTGCAGGGAAGGTAAATTATTCAGAAATGATGCTCAATTGGAAGACCTTTACAAAGAGGGCTACAGGATTTACAACTATTCGGTGGAAGAAGAAAAAGACAGCCTGCTTCAGACCCTGGTTAAGGTATTCCTGAAAAAGTAAGGCTCTTTCAATAACTTATTGATCCAGTACGCAACTGGGAGCAACTTAGCTGTTTTTATTTAGGGATCAATTTCGCCTCCCTCACCACACATGAGGCCATTTTCATCAGCTGTTTTTTCTGATCTGCAGAAAATACCACGTCAGTTATGGATTTATTAGGACCATTGATTCTAAAGGAAGCAACCTTTCTGTCTGTCAGTCTTTGAAGATTAGAAGCAGTGGCAGGCGTATTCCTGAATGTAATATGGAAAGCGCCTTCACAATTCATAGAACCAGAATTTTTGAAATTAGCCTTCAGCCTGTCTCCTTCATAATTGATTTGAATAGTGGATGCATCATCAAAACATTTGGAACCTCCTGTAAACCAAAGAAAAAAGTCTATTTCTGCATTGGTACCCTCTACAGAGATGGAAAGGGGAGATCCATTTACCAGGAAAGGAATAAAACCTGTGGAGATTTTCTTCTGGTGGCTGAAAGGATCAGTGTTCCTTTTGAGACCACAGGTATCCTGTGCTGAGGAAAATAAAGGAAATAAAAATAATAGGGCAAGGAAATTTTTCATATACAATGTTTGACTGGAAGTATTTGTCTACCTGCTCTTCAGATTCTGTTTAGTAAAGTTCTCAGAACGCTGAAATAGATGAAATAAGTCCTTTTTCATTTAGCACTTATCAAAATGTAATTAATTCACGTAAATTAACCAGGAGCTGTCTAATTAGGCTTATTCTGTCTGTTAAATCCTTGGAAAATTCTTTGAATCTTTTAACATTGAAACAGATTCGTTGCATTTTTACAATTCGAATGACCATCCTTTATGAAGAACTTACTGGTTCCAATTTTTTTATTCTGTTTGGCGGCTACGGCTCACGCGCAATCGTTCAGGTTGCAGGGCAAGATCACCAATAATAAAATGGAGCCGCTGGCTTTTGCCACTGTTCAGCTAAAAGAACAGCAGGCAGGTACAGCAACCAAGGAGGATGGCAGTTTTCAAATGAATCTTGAGGTGGGGCAGTATAATCTGGTCATCAGCATGATCGGATACAAAACCCAGATCGTAAATGTAGTCCTCAACAAAGACCTGGTACAGCATATTATCCTTGAAGAAGAGCAGGATAATTTGATGGAAGATTTTGTCATCAGAATTAAAGTAAAAGACCGGGCAGAGGAGATCATGCGCAATGTGATCCATAATAAAGACCAGGTTACTTCAGCTGCAGGCCCTTATTCCGCCCAATTATACATAAAAGCTATTCAGCAGGATTCTGTATTGAGAAAAAGAGACCGGGCCAAAACTGATTCTACGCTCTTCCAAAACCAAAATGATGATCTGCAAGGCATGGCTATGACTGAAGTTTTGCTTCACCTGGATTATGCCTCAGATTTAAAAATAAAGGAACAGAGGCTGGGTGTAAAAAATTACGGGCGAGCGAATGACCTTTTTTATTTATCAGCCACTGAAGGCAATTTTAATTTCTACAATAACCTGATAAAGGTGCCATCTATTTCCACAACCCCATTTCTTTCTCCGGTGAGCTATAGTGGATTACTGGCCTATAGGTTTAAAACTATCAAAACAGAAAGAAAGGACGGGCACAGGATTTTTACCATCTCAGTAAAACCCAGGCAACTGAGTAATGCCACGGTAGAAGGAGAGATCACTATTGCGGATAGTAGTTGGGTGATCCTTCATACCCATTTTAGTTTTCCGTCTTACCACCTTGTGGAATATGATTTTTTTGAAGTAGACCAGCAATACGGGTTTGTGAACGATAAAGCCTGGATGCTAAGCAGGCAGCAATTCAATTATTATTCAAAAAGTGGTAAACGGAAATTGTCAGGACAAACACTGGTGGTCTATAGCGACTATGAGCTCAATAAAAATTTCGGAAGGAACTACTTTGGAACTGAAGTC
>JANLYU010000222.1:0-7712 GCA_031365785.1 Flavisolibacter sp.
CCGTAAAACTACACCGCTTACCACTCGATTTCATTTGAAACATCACGAATCACACACATCCTCTAACGTTCAAGCGTATCTTGTTTTTAGTTATCCAATCATCCTAAATCAACCCTATGAAAAAACTATTACTCATTTGCCTGGTTTTGTGCCATACCCTAACCCATGCACAAGGCCCGCAACTTCTGGTGAATGTGGATTATGATTCATGGCCCGGAGCTACAGTTCCAGGTTGGATTTACCTTCCTGCCGATTATGGTACCACCACCAAAGAATATCCAGTAGTATTTTTTTATCATGGCGTAGGCGAGGCGGGCACTAACCCCTATACCCTACTCAACCAGGGATTGCCCAACCTGATTGCCAACGGCATGAGGCCCGATAATATCATCAATCCGGTTGATGGAAAATCGTATTCCTTTATCGTATTATCTGTTCAGCACTGGTCATGGAGCCCTAATCCCAACTGGTTGCCTTATGAAGTGCAGTGGCTAAAAAGAAATTACCGTATCGATACCAACAGGTTGTATGTAACAGGATTGAGTGCTGGCGGACAAAGCACCTTTAACGCCATTGTGAATAACACCACTACCAGTCGTATGATTGCGGCAGCGGTGCCCATGAGTCCTGCAGGTGTGGGTGCATATGATGCTACGCTGGTCAATACCAACAAAATCGAAACCTGGTTCTTTGCGGGCAATGCAGACGGCTCTTACACCGCCAATGCCACACAATATTATTCGGATTGTAATCTGCAATATCCTGGAAGCAGCCATTTGAATCTTTATTCCGGAGGACACTGCTGCTGGAACACCTTTTATAATACAGCCTGGCATGACCCGGTAACTTCCCTTTCAGTTTGGGAATGGATGCTGTCTAATCAAAAAGCAATCATCGCCGCTCCATTGCCCGTGAATTTTATTAGTCTCGACCTGAAGAAGGAAAATGGGGGTGCACGCATTACCTGGAAAGTATCGGAAGAAGAAAATGTGGAACGCTATGAAGTGGAAAAAAGTACCGATGCGCATGTGTTCCATACCATTGGTGTTGTTATGGCTGATTCGAAAACGCAATACGAGTACTTTGAAAAACAGGTGATCAACAGGAATTATTTCAGGGTCAAAAGTGTTGACCATGATGGCAAATACAAATACAGCAGCATTCTCAGTGTGAACAACAATTCAGGCAAGGTGTTGCTAAAAGCATTTCCGATACCTGCCACCAATGACCTCACTTTGCAGCACCCAACCGCAGAAACCAGCAGCCGGATTTTAGTGCATGCATCGGACGGAAGGTTGTTGCAAACCATCATCCCTAAACAACAAACCCAACAGACCCTCATTGATTGTTCGCAAATGTTACCGGGGGCCTACTTCATTCAGTACGAAACCGGCGGAGATAAAACCACCTTGCTGATTACAAAAGCTAAATAATTCATTTCTGATCAATGCTCCCGGGAAACCGGGAGTTTTTTATTCAAAATCCCGCCCGGACGGGGCGCATGAATAACCCGTAAAGATCAGTACCAACATTATTTTAATAATTTTTTTTCAGGTTGTCCCTTACGCAACGACTCCACCCGGTCGTGAAGAAATCTGAAAAATTTATTCCGGTATTTTTCTCCGGTACTGCTGATCATGGTGGACGTCCTTATTAATGTTTGAATACTTTCATAGGAACGCGCGGTAAATCGTTGATCTTTTGTCATCATGTAGTTCATTACATTGTAATTGATAAAAGAGTGCTTTACCTCGTCCAATTCAACCATAATAGAGTTATTCCCCAGGATCACTTCATTGACATAAAACTGGAAGGTGGCTTTAAATGTCAGCTCACTGGCATCGGGTTTAAACTTATACCCTACCTCTGCCTGCTGTTGCATATATGTCGAAAAGTAAAGTGAAAAGAAAGGTGAGTAAAAAGATGCTGCGCCTACAACCAGGATTATTGAAGGCATAACTTACAGTCCTATCCGGAAACATTAATTTAACAAAAAGCCAACTCGTCTAAACAAAAATCCCCTCAGTAGTTATTGAGCTTAGAAGCTTTTAGGATGTTTTCATCAGCAACAACAATTATTAATCATATATAACCGCCTATGATTCTGTAGCATTTTTTAATGGCCCGTGATTTCACTACGTAGATCAGTAAAATTTATATGTTTTATCCCGTTTTGCTTTTCCTTTTCAATAGCAGTGATTAATTTAAAGGTCGGATCGCAACCAACTCTAAATCTTACCTATGAAAACAATTGTACAAATTTACAAACACAACCCCATCGTAGCACTGATTGTAAACAGTGTTGCCTTTTTTCTCTGGGCCACCACGCTGATCATCATCGTAACCATCATGGCGGTAGCTTTTACCGGAAGTTAGTGGCTGCCAATGGTTGCCATGCTTCCAACAGACCAGAACGCAGAAAATGGATATCGTTGATCAATCGTGTCTCAGCCAAATGCTTTGGCTGTCATCTTATCTGCCAGCATTATTGGAAGCAGGTCTTCCCATGATTATTACCGATATTTAATTTCAATTTACGGTTAGTGTCGTATCACCCGGTCATCATTCAACAGATTCATGAGGAAGTCAGTGGATTTAAAACTTTCGTATTTGAAGAAGGGCATGGTATTTCATATCTCGCTGGCCAATACCTCACCTTTATTTACAAAACACCCCTGGAAGAAATCAGGAGATCCTACTCCTTCACTTCTGCTCCGTTATTGAAAGAGCCCATGGCTATTGGTGTCAAACGGGTATCCAATGGTATCTTTTCCCGGGAACTCATTGATCATTTTGCGCCTGGAGATCAGTTATGGACAACAGGTGCCGGTGGTTTTTTTACACTGCCTGAAAACTTTTCAGTTGTTAATAAAATTATTTTTTTTGCCGCAGGAAGCGGAATTACCCCGATATTTTCACTTCTCAAAACGGTGTTACACGTGCATCCGCAAATTTCCGTAATGCTGGTATACAGTACTCCATCTATGGAACGTACTGTTTTTTATCCAGCCCTGCAGTTATTGAAAGCTAACTATCCCTTACAATTTACCTGCCGTTATCTGTTTAGCAATGCTCTTGATCTGACAAAGGCGCGCCTGAACCGGAGTTTATTAATGGAGTTGATGATGGATGATTCAAAGTCTTCTTTTGAAACTATTTTATTTTATGCATGCGGCCCGGAAAATTACATGCGCATGATCACTTATACTTTGCAGGAAAAGGGTGTTGCACCACTACACATAAGGCGGGAAAATTTCATCACTGAAAAAACAAGACCTGTAAAAGTGCTTCCGCCAAATAGCGGTATCCACCTGGTATCTATCTATTATGAAGACAGGGTTTATCAATTGGAAGTAGACTATCCAGATACTATTTTGCAGGCAGCAAAAAAAAATGGGTTATCCATTCCTTTTAGTTGTGAAACAGGAAGGTGTGGTAATTGTGTGGCGCAATGCATGCAGGGGAACGTCTGGTTATCGTACAATGAAGTGCTTACAGATCATGAACTGGAAAAAGGGTTGACGCTAACCTGTGTAGGACATCCGGTCGGCGGTGATGTGGTATTGAAAATTAATTGAATCATCAGTGCACGTACATGCGATGCAGCTATCACATAAGATGAACAAAAAAGAATTGTAAAATGAAGTGGTGGTGAAGATCAGTTCCAGTTGATGCAATTCCAATCGAGGTGATAAGTTTCGGAAGGCCATGTTGCAATTACTTCCTGAGGTATCGAATCAATTTCTGATTCTATACTCATTTCCCAATTAAAAATTTGTGTGTCCATTTTGGGTTTTTTATTACGACTTGTGTAATTGGATTTTGTTTACTGTAAAACTACCCTGCTTATTGTAATTACACACTTTTTTGTCATTTCATTTGTTGACCTGGGCTGAAAAAAAGTTGAAAGGCTTCTTTAAAAGGATGAAAGGGGTCAGGCCTGTGATGGAGGTGTCAGGAGTATAGGTAGAGTCAGAAATAGGGGGTAAGCGGACCCATGCATTGAAAGTATAGCTTTAGGACGCTACACTATCAATAGGCCGTGTATACCAGGCCCATATAAAAGTTCCGATTTTTTCGATGAGTCCTGCCTCCTGGAAAGAATCCATTTTCCAGCCATTTTCATTCCACCGGAGGGTGCCCAGGAATGCCTTGTTGATGATGATATCAAATGCGGTGGACTCATCGAAAGTGAGTTTGCCAAGTGGAACTGCAAAGCCGGTCAAGAGCTTTCCTTTGTAATTGATGGATAATGGAATGTCTTGCATGGTATGGAATTTAATCCGCCATATGCAAGAAATATTCCTCAACAGCCTGGGCTATATGTAAAGTAAACACCACTTATGAACAAGTTTATTCACAAAAAATAATGCTGCACACGCTCCCTGTTTAAAATTACAAATTCCATTGGGAGGAAGGATGTCATGTGGCTGGTAGAGCGCATTTAAAACAAACTTAACTCTGCCGAATCTATACCTAGAGGAGGAAGATTGTCCCAACTATATACATCAAGTTTCCCTTTTCCATCTGGACGTTCCTTGTTAGTGCGAATGGTGAATACGGGTTTGGGATCAAGTGATTCAGAAGGCATTTCAAAATCAAGAATGGACCTGAATTCATCGTCTGATAAGTTGGGAAGCACCCATTTTGTTTCCAGTTCCCGGGTGAGGAACAGCGGCATGCGGAAAGCATTCTCGCCACCATTATGAATTTGCTGCATGATGGAATTGGCTGGTCTTGTAATAACAGTAAAAGTTCCAATAACTTCTCCGGTTTCCACATTGGCCCTGTTGGGGTAATGATATAACCCCGGGATGCAAAACATTTCCCTGTCCTTTAACTGTACGTGGTAAGGAACTTTATTTTTCCATCCCCTGATCTCCCGGTGCTCGAAAATACCCGTGACAGGAATGAGGCATCTTTTTTTCCTGATTCTGTGCCAGTAACTCCTTTTATCATCCATGATCTTCTCGCTCCTGGCATTGCACATACTGTTCCTTCCCTTTTTAATTTTCTCCGGTGTATCCATATATTCAGGTATCACGCCCCACTCAAACAATTTCAATTTGAGATCCCCTTCATCAGCAATGATCACCGGGTATTTTTTATATGCCTGCGCCTGCACATGAAGGTGGCTGTCAAAATCAATATTGATCTGGGGATCTGGGATCAACCCGGGCAGGTAATCCGTAATTTTTTCAATGGTGGTGGAGAAGGAAATGTCATAGCACATAAGCAAAATTACATTCCTCTTCCTTATGAAGAAATCCCTTTCTCCTCACAAGATGCATGCTGCTGCTGACTTTGATGTGGTTCATAAAAGATACATTTACGTATGATACACTGGGGCATCATTGGTTGCGGTAACGTCACAGAGGTCAAAAGCGGACCCGCGTTCAACAAGGTTAACGGATCCAGGCTCCTGGCTGTCATGCGACGTGATGCAGTGAAAGCAAAAGACTATGCCCGGCGACACGGAGTTCCTAAATGGTACAGTGATGCGCAACAACTGATCGACGATCCCGAGGTGACGGCTATATATATTGCTACGCCGCCTCTATTTCATGAGCCATATGCGTTGGCAGCCATGCAGGCAGGAAAACCAGTGTATCTTGAAAAACCCATGTCAGTCAACGCAGTAGCTGCCGCAAGGATCTGCCAGGCGAGTGTAAAAAAAGAAAGCAGGTTATCGGTAGCACATTATAGAAGGCAACAACCCCTGTTCCTTCACCTGAAAAAGATGCTTGACGACGGGTACATCGGAAAGATTCAAAAAGTACAAATGAATTATTTTCAGCCTCACCAAAGTCCGCTGATCGCCCAAACTGGACATCCATGGAGACTGGACCCTGAGATTTCCGGTGGAGGTTTATTTCATGACCTGGCGCCCCACCAACTCGACCTGATGATCTATTTTTTCGGCCACGCCTTAAGGGCTTCAGGAAATTCCTGGAACAGTGCAGGGCTGTACAAGGCTCCAGATTCCGTGGAGGGTGAAATAGTGTTTGAAAACGATATTTCATTCCAGGGCTCCTGGTGCTTTACCAGTGAGGTCCAAAAGGATGATTGTCTCATTACCGGAGAAAAGGGATCCATTCATTTTAGTGTTTTTCTGCCACAACCCATAAAGGCCATCACCGGGGGTCAGGAAAAATTATTTCATTTTGAACCTTTGCCACACGTGCAACAACCCATGATCCAAAAAGTAGTGGAATTCTTTTCCGGGCAGGGGCCTAACCCCTGTACCCCACAGGACGGCCTTCGGGTGATGGAATTGATCGATGCGTTTTCGAAAGCAAACAATCCATAAACCTCCTTCCACTTGATTCGCCAGTTTCAATAGCCACTCTTGTCCCATTCATGCCATGGTAAACCTTGGCTGGGGATATCTTTCCAGGGATTTCCTGGATGAATATTTTTTTGTGTGAAAAATAAATTCCACTTTGCTAAATAATTTAGCATTATGAAAGACGAAAGAATCCGGTTTTTGCCTCGAGTCAGGGCAGGTTTTCCTTCTCCCGCCAATGATTACCTGGAAAACGAAATTGATTTTAACCTGCTTCTGAAACCAAGGCCTGCTTCTGTGATCACCGCTGAGGTGGTGGGAGATTCCATGATCGATGCGTTTATTCCACCCCATTCCATCGTGGTGGTGGACCGTTCCATAAAGCCCAGGAATAACAGTATTGTGATCGCTACCCTGGACGGGGAAAATTACATCAAGCACCTGATGAGGAGCCGGGACGGTATATTTCTATTACCCGCTAATGAAAAATATCCATCGATAAAGATTACAGACCAGATGGATTTCAGTGTATGGGGAACCGTGACCCATGTAATCATAGACGTAATGAACCCCAGAATATGATTGCCCTTATTGATTGCAATAACTTTTACGTTTCCTGCGAGAGAGCCTTTGATCCTTCATTAAAAGGAAAGCCCGTTATTGTTCTTTCTAATAACGATGGTTGCGTCATCGCAAGAAGTGAAGAAGCCAAAGCCCTGGGCATTCAAATGGCACAACCTGCCTTTATGATCAGTGACCTTATCCACCGCCAAAAAGTGCGGGTATTCTCGTCTAACTATACGTTATATGGTGACATGAGCAGAAGAGTGATGCAGGTGATCCGGCAATTTGCAGATACCACGGAGGTGTATTCTATCGATGAGGTCTTTGCAGACTTTTCTGACCGCACATACTACAACCTTCCCCAGCTTGCTACGGAGATCCGCGAAGCGGTGGGTAGTGCTACGGGGATACCGGTGAGCGTTGGTATTGCACCTACCAAAACATTAGCAAAAATGGCCAACAGGTATGCTAAAAAGACCAGACCGGGAGCGGGAGTCTTTTGCGCGGGGAAGGATTCTGAAATCAATGAGCTCCTTTCCTTTACCGCGGTGGAAGATATTTGGGGCATCGGCAAACAATACAGCGAACTGCTGAAAAAAAATCATTTCCTATGTGCTAAAGACCTGTTACAGGCACCCGAGGAATGGGTGAGAAAAAATATGACGGTGGTGGTTCAAAGAACCCTCCATGAATTGAAAGGGTTGCGGTGCATTCATTTTGAAAAAGACACCCCCGTAAGAAAAAATATTTGCACCTCCCGTTCCTTCGGCCAGCTCATCACCGATAAAAAAGAAATCAAACAGGCAATAGCAAAATTTACTTCCTCCTGTTCGGAAAAACTCCGCCATGAAAAAACATGTGC
>JANLYU010000368.1:0-2830 GCA_031365785.1 Flavisolibacter sp.
CTTTTCTCCAGGTTTCAAGAGCCGCATCAACAGCAGAGTTTTGCGCACCAACGACCAGCACTTTTTGAAATGCATAAAAATGGGGGTCATTGTAGTAATGCTTCACTTTTGGAAGTGATTCTCCGGGAACATGCAGCAAAAAAGGGAGGTCATAAAATCCTGTAGCAATGATAATATGTGTAGAATTGTATTCGCCTTTGCTGGTGATCACACGGTATGAAAGTAGCCTATTCTCAGCGGGTGCGTTTTCCTTCACATCAGTCACTTTTTCAAAAAGGTGTATATTAATTTGTTGATCTTTGGCTACCCGCCGATAATACTCCAGTGCTTCGCTTCTGGTGGGCTTAGGATGATTGGATACAAAAGGTACATTTCCAATTTCCAGTCGTTCAGAAGTAGAAAAAAAGGTCATATTCACAGGGTAGTTGAATAAGGAATTTACCAAAGGACCTTTTTCAATAATCAGGTAGCTGATTCCACGTTTTTTCGCCTCCAGTGCACAGGCAATCCCAATGGGCCCACCTCCAATAATGATCAGGTGATAATGTAAGGTTGTATTCAAATCTGTTTTTTACAAAAATCGGGAATCTGAAATGAATCAGTTCTGGAACCTGGTTGAATGGCAAAGTCAGAATCACTTTGAATGTACCATTGCTTATCCTGGAACCAAGCGTTACATTTAGCTCTTTCAGTTGTTATAATAAAGTCTTGAGGAACCAGCCAGTCTACTGAAGAACCTATATTTGCGGCGCAAATACACTATATGAGTAAAACAGTTTATATCGTGTCGGCAGTAAGAACACCTATTGGATCTTTTGGCGGCGTTTTTAAAGATGTTCCTGCGACCAGACTGGGCGCAGCCGCTATTAGGGCAGCTGTTGAAAAAGCAGGCATTCGTTCCGATCAGGTTGACGAAGTATTAATGGGTTGCGTGTTACAGGCCAACCTGGGTCAAGCACCTGCCAGACAGGCTTCCAAGTTGGCAGGACTCCCAGATAACGTAATCTGCACCACTGTGAATAAAGTTTGCGCGAGTGGAATGAAGGCGATTGCCCAGGGTGCCCAAAGCATTTTACTAGGCGACAGCGATATTGTAGTGGCAGGTGGGATGGAGAATATGAGTGCCGTGCCTTTTTATGTAGAAAACATGAGGTGGGGGAATAAATATGGTGCTTCTTCCCTTCAGGACGGGCTCCAAAAAGTTGGACTAACAGATTGCTATAGCAATGTGGCTATGGGTTGTGCTGCGGATATCTGTGCTTCTGAAAATATAGTTTCCCGGGAAGAGCAGGATGTATTTGCTTCGGAAAGCTATCGTCGAAGCCAGAGTGCCTGGGATAAAGGAAATTTTGATCAGGAGGTGGTCCCTGTAGAAATCCCCTCCAAAAAAGGCGAGGTGTTGATGGTGGGAAAAGATGAAGAACCTTGGAACGTGAAATTTGACAAAATAGCTTCTTTAAAACCAGCATTTGGTAAGGATGGAACGGTTACAGCAGCCAATGCTTCCACTATGAATGATGGTGCCGCTGCAGTAGTATTAATGAGTAAGGAAAAGGCAGTCGAATTGGGCATCCAGCCTCTCGCCATTATACGGAGCTATGCAGATGCGGAGCAGGACCCAACCCATTTTACCACTTCACCCAGCATAGCCTTACCCAAGGCAGTAAAAAAAGCGGGATTATCCATGAATGATTTGGAATTTATTGAATTAAATGAAGCATTCAGTATTGTTGGCATTGTGAATTCAAGAAAAATGAAACTCGATCCTTCCAGAGTTAATGTACATGGAGGAGCAGTATCCATTGGTCATCCACTTGGATGTAGCGGAGCAAGAATTATTGTTACACTGATCCATGTTTTAATTCAAAATAACGCAAAGATCGGAGCCGCATCAATATGTAACGGGGGAGGTGGTGCCAGTGCCATGGTGATTGAAAAAGTGTAAGGAGCAGCCTGCCATCTGTCGGCTGCTATTTATTTCTTGTACCTGATTCTTAAAAAAACCATCAGGATATTTACGAGAAGAGAGAAACAATTGGTAACAAGAATAGGAATGTCATGGCGCATAATTCCATATGTGATCCAAAGAATCAAACCTGCCTGCAATACAATTAACATCACCAGGGAAACGTCTTCTGCTTTTTTCTCCTTCATGGTCTTGATGACCTGTGGCAATAAAGAACTTGCGGTGAGTATTCCTGCTGCCAATCCAATGATTTTTGTCCAATCCATCCTGTTCCATTGCAAATTTTCAGCCATACCTTTCAGGTATTCCAGTCAAAACATACTTATTGACTTATGTGGAAAATTTCCATCTTATTTTTATTGTTCGGAAGTAGTTTGATGTCTTGTGAAAGAAATTGGATTGAAAAAGATAAGACTGATTTTATACAGGGTTGTTTGAGGGGCGGAGCTATCAAAGACCTAGGGGAAGCCAGGGCTAAAAAATATTGTTCTTGTATGCTTCAAACCATCATGATAAAATATCCCAACAGGAACGATGCGCGCCATCTGCAATGGGATACTACCTTAAACTCCCTTGGCCGGGGTTGTCTGAATCCACCATAATAGTTCAGGTTTTTTGCTGACTCTCCGCTAAATTTGCCCGCCTGTTTAAATTAATTCCATGAGACAAATCCCCTTTCGTGAGGCTATTCGAGAAGCGATGAATGAAGAAATGCGCCGTGATGACAGAGTTTTTCTTATGGGTGAAGAAGTAGCAGAATACAATGGTGCATATAAAGTGAGCCAGGGAATGTTGGCGGAATTTGGTCCCCGCAGGGTCATTGATACTCCAATTTCGGAATTGGGATTTACGGCGCTTGGTGTG
>JANLYU010000374.1:0-6531 GCA_031365785.1 Flavisolibacter sp.
CCATCAATTCGCTATTTGATGGTGATCTTATTAATGAAACTGAACACCGGGCCGTTCTTCATACGGCTTTGCGTAATTTTTCCCAACAACCTGTTTTCAGTGCCGGGAAGAATGTAATGGAAGAGGTATCCAACGTGTTGCTACAAATGAAAAAATTTTGCAACCAGGTGCATGAGGGTAACTGGAAAGGCTATACTGGTAAAAAGGTCCGCTATATCGTCAACATCGGAATTGGTGGAAGTGACTTAGGGCCTTACATGGTTACGGAAGCACTCAAACCATTTTGGAAAGCTGGTATAGAAGCGTTCTTTGTATCCAATGTGGATGCCACCCATATCGCTGAAGTCTTCAAGAAAATAAATCCTGAAGAAACCCTGTTCCTGATTGCTTCTAAAACATTTACGACCCAGGAAACCATGACCAATGCACATTCGGCGAGGGATTGGTTCCTTGCCTCTGCAAAGGACGAAAAGCACATCGCCAGGCATTTTGTGGCGCTATCCACCAATGAAAAGGAAGTGATTCAATTCGGAATTGATAAAAATAACATGTTTGCTTTCTGGGATTGGGTTGGTGGGCGCTATTCTATTTGGAGCGCCATCGGACTTTCCATTGCATTGACAATTGGCTATGATCAATTTGAATTTTTATTGAAAGGCGCCTATAGTGTGGACAAGCATTTCCAATCGGAACCACCCGAAAAAAATATTCCTGTATTAATGGCACTGATAGGCCTGTGGTATACCAATTTTTTTGGCGCCCAAACGGAAGCCATTTTACCCTATGACCAATACCTCCACCGCTTCGCCGCTTATTTCCAACAGGGGAATATGGAAAGTAATGGGAAAAGTGTAGATAGGAATGGCGAAGCTCTTAACTATGATAGCGGACCTATCATATGGGGTGAGCCAGGAACCAATGGTCAGCATGCATTTTACCAGTTGATTCACCAGGGCACCCGATTGATCCCCTGCGATTTTATCGCCCCTGCACAAAGCCATAATCCACTGGGAGATCACCATGTAAAATTATTGTCTAATTTTTTTGCGCAGACGGAAGCTTTGATGAATGGGAAAACTGAACAGAAAGTAGAAGAAGAATTATTACAGTCTGGAAAAGGCACCGAGGAAGTTGCGGCCTTGACACCTTTTAAAATGTTTTCTGGTAACAGGCCTACCAACTCCATTTTGATAAAAAAAATAACTCCGTACTCACTGGGTCAACTGATTGCCCTCTATGAACACAAGATCTTTGTGCAGGGGGTGATCTGGAATATTTTCAGCTTTGATCAGTGGGGAGTGGAATTGGGCAAACAACTGGCGAATCAAATTTTACCAGAACTTAAAAATGAGGACCTGGTTTCATCGCATGATGCTTCTACGAATGGACTGATCAATGCTTATAAGCAAATGAGAAAGTAAACCCTCTTTGGGGAGGGTTTACCATCGCTTAATTTCTTATTAGTTTGTTGGTGTACTTCCTTCCATCCGTTTCAACATTTAAAATATAAACTCCTTTACTAAGGTTATCCTGTAAAGTCCAATGAACTTCCGTAGCATTTTTAATTTGCTTCTGAGCTACCATCTGACCCGAGGCATTAAACAATTGAAGGTTAAGTTGCTGGAACTTTTTTGTGAAACGCAAATTGATTTCGTTGGCAAATGGATTATTAAGAATGGTGATGGCCTGTGAAACCATATTATTACGAATGATTACAACATTACTGTATTTGCTGTTTCCATTCATGTCATTCATTTTTAATCGGTAATAATTGATCTCTTCTGCTCGCTGATCAAAAAATGAATACTGATGAACACTTTGACTGTAACCCTGTGCAGTAACTATACCCATCCTGTAAAAATTATTGCCATTCCCTGATTTTTCTATTTCAAAATTCCTAGCACTCTGCTCATCACTTGTTGTCCATTTCAATAAGGTGCCGTTATTATTTAATGCGCCATTAAAATTCAAAAGCGTAACCGGTAAAACAACCTGATTAACGGTGGTAGCCCACATTCCAAAGCCATGCGTTCCTGCTAAAAGCCTGTTGTCAATAGTCCTGTAAGCCAGGTTAGTGACAGGAGCATTTCCTATTTCCGCAGCACCTTCCTGCAGCCATCCGGTGGTTGCCGGGCTGTTACCGTCTATCGTTGCTTTGTATAATCCCACAGAGGTGCCTACAAAATATTCTACCAATGCACCAGTAACCGAAATAACTGAACTTCTGTAAGAAGGCAAAGTCAGAGTCCCTTCCACATTCAACCAGGTTGGTGAAGCAGCATTTGCATTTCCAGTCCAAAAAACACTGGATACACCATAGTTGGAAAAGGTGACTAAAACTGTATCATCGTTACGCGGGTTGACAGAAATGCTGCTCATATAAGCCCCTGAAGGAAAGGAAGCACTGCTGATATTTACCGGAGCAGTTGCTGCGGCAACATTTGCCGGGTCATCGAGACGATAGATTCTACCCTCATTGGTACCTATGAAAAGGCTGGACGTGGCTGCATTGTAATTACCTCTGGTGGTAGCCAATGCAGTAATCTGAGTTTTTGGAGGCGTCCCATCCACAACGGTGTTTTGGACACCGGTCAGTAAAGTCCAGTTGGAAGGTGTCGCTGTGGAAGCAGAAGTATTTCTATATAAACTACTGTCACTCGCGTAATAAATGTTTTCCGTGTTATCATTATCCAGTTTGAACAGGGTAACAAATAATCCATTGTCGGTAGCATTGGTAGGCCTGATATTCGTAAAGGAATAAGGAGCAGATGAAGAATTCCTTCTAGTGATACTACCTAATTGCGAACCAGCATATTCATAAGTATTTCCGGAAATCAGGTCGCTCAATCCAACAGAAACACCATCACCGCTTAATACTCGTTCAAAATTCGTCCCTGCTCCCCCAATATTCCTGGTAGTACCATTATCCTGGGCGCCCCCCAACACTTTTGAATTGCCGCTCCTCGGATCTAGCGATACATAGTAGAATTGATAAGTTCTGTAATTACTTGATATATCAGTCCAGACAACTGATGCGG
Organism: Flavisolibacter sp.; assembly: GCA_031365785.1. Lineage (GTDB taxonomy): Bacteria > Bacteroidota > Bacteroidia > Chitinophagales > Chitinophagaceae > Flavisolibacter. The sequence continues at coordinate 3,039 of JANLYU010000374.1, forward strand.
CTAAATTATTTGTGGTGCGTTGGATGCCACCATCATTTCCACAAATGGTTACGGAAGTATTTCCGGGTTCAAAAACTATGCTGTGAATGTCGGAATGGGAGTTGGCGTATAAGGAGTAGGTAGACGGTCCTGCATACCCCCCTATTCTTGCATAATTGGTGGAAGAGGAAAAACCATCAGTTGACCTGTAAATATTCGTTCCTCCGATAAAAACTGCATTTACATCATCGGGTTTTACAGCAAGCACCAAGTCATATCCGCCCTGAATGGCAAAAGGATCATTTCCTGAAGAACCCACAGCACCAGATTCATCTGGAAGGTTGGAACTAAGATCTACCCAGGTTCCAGCGGACTGATCCCATTTAAACAATTCTGCTTCTATCTGGGGATAGACAGTAAAATTGTCGTACAGAGCATACACGATATTTTCATTACTCGGTGCTATCGCCAACACCACCCTTCCATATGCATTATCTGCATTCCAATTGATAGGGTTGGATGGCGCAGTTTCACCAGCAATTTTGGTCCAGGTTCCAGATCCCCCGATAGTTGAGGTCCAAACTCCTGGCATATTGGTAGGCGCTGAATTATTTACGCCAGAAAAAGCAGCATAAAAACGGGTAGGTATAGTTGTGGTGCATACAATGTCTGTCACCATCTTTGAAGTGAGTCCACCGGCACCTGAACTCAACACTAATGACCAGCTAGTTCCTCCATCCTGAGACCTGTATATACCATCAAGAGCGCCAAAATAAACATCACCACTATTCGGGTCTACGATCACTTTAGAGATCAGGTCCTGCCTTGCATTAAAAGTTTCGAGAGAACTGGAATTAGAATTAGGAAGTCTCACCCATGTTTCTCCGTTATCTGTGGATTTATAAATGCCATTCCCCATATAAAGGGCTCCTACGGCGCTGGTACTGTTGCCGATGGCTTCTCCTGTTGCATAATACCAGGTGTCCTGAAATCCTGCCCTTCGATCCTGGGCAAGGCTGGTAACACTGAACAATTGATTTATAGGACTCTTGCGAATCCATGTGACCCCATTATCAATAGATTTAAAAACACCTCCACTAATGCCGCCTGCCAAAATGATTTTGTTTGTAGTGCCATTGAACCGAATATCGTAGGCAATCGTTTTTGTTCTGCCTCCCAAATTATCAGGCCCCTGATAGGAATAGGTATTGGTACTCATCGCTTTCAACATTCCCTGGCGTTCTTGAATATCCATGGCCTGTCGCATGGCCCTTTCATAAATGCCATCAGGAATTGTTCCTGTGATAGGGTTTTTGATCATATTGAACTCATAGGCTTCCCTGGCAATGGGATTATCAGATGCGTCCGCATCCAATTCAATTTCATGCTGGGTTGGAATGTTGTGAACTTTTTTTAGCCAAAAAAGTGTGGAAAGCGTAACAACAATGAGCAAAAGGCAGAAAATGCCATACGAAGAGGCCTTTATCATAAGAATTGGTTTGAAGAACACAATATATGAATTCATAGATAAAATAAAAGTCTAAGGGGTTGTATCTATAAAAAAAAATTTTAGGAGATATTAACCCATAGATTTTGAAGAACCCGGGTAAACTATATAAGCATTTCCAAGTAGCGTTGTGGCTACATCAGTATATCCGGCTGAAGTTCTGTTTCCTGGGCTATACTTATTTGAATCGGGTGTGCTTTCCAGTGACCTTTTACTATAATTTTACCAGATTTATTGGCCTTATTATACCCTCGAATGGGTATCAATTGAAATTGCCACCACTGGTAATAATTGGAAAAACTCAACTGGATCTGCCTCGGATTTTTTAAAGTAGTACCTATTACATATTCTTTTGCTGAAATAGGCATTCCCTGTGCGCGGTAGGCTTTATTGCCAATGAAAATAGAATCAATGGAGGGTGTTCCTTCGATTTTTTTAAATTTTAAAAACAATAGGTGCAGGGTATCGACCGGTTCCAGCTGTTCATTTCCATTCATGTCTGTAGAACTGATACGTGCACCTCTGAATGATTGTTTAAAAAATGCCTGGTGCCGAAATGCTTTTTTATTCTGGGCACAGGAAGCTAAGGATAAGATCATACCAAGTAGCAAAAATATCTTCATCTGCAATAACATGTTATCCTCTTATATCTGGTTCCAGTGCTAATTCCTGATCAAAAGAATAATGGATTTTTTTTCTACCAATCCTGCCCCACACCTCAATTTTTTTGTTCCCGGTATGTTTTAATCCAGACTCCTGATGGTCCCTGATCAGTTCTATGCGCCAAAGGACATAGCCCGGCGGTGGAATGAGATTGATGGAACGCCCATCCGTTTTACTGATTCCAATTTCATAATCCTGCTTTTGAACCGGATAAATCCCACAGGAACCTGCCACACCATTGATCCGACCACCGTCGATTAAAGGAATTTTATTTTTCCTGATTTCCATAAATACAAGGTGAACGGTGTCGCTGGTGAAAGATACCGCCTTATTATTATCATCGGTCATGGGGTAGCCTGGAATGATTTCTTTCGAAAACACCATCACTTTGCCCACCAATATGGGCTGAGCGTTAGAGAGCAGGCAAAAAAATACCTGACTGATCCAACAAGACCAAATTGTTTTTTTAAAAGCTGGCAGCATGGTGGAATTACCAAAGTTATAGGCAAAGTAAACCCTCCCTGCGGAGGGTTTCAGTATTACAACCGGATCACCTTTTGCGTAAAGTGATCGTGATCCACATAAACATTCAATATATAGGTGCCTTTGCTGATCGATCCATTCAATTCCCAATGGATCAGCCCTGTCACCATTTTAAAATTTTTCTCGCTCACCACCGCACCACCCACAGACACCAGTTGTATTTTTACTTCCAAAGATGGCCGGGCAATTCCAATATCCAGGTAGGTGTTGAATGGATTGTTCACCACCCAGATCTTCTGCCTGCTGTTGTCGTAGCGGATCAAAACCACCTGGCTCCATTTACTATGCCCGTCAAGGTCATTGATCCGTAAACGATAATAATTAGCATCCAGTAAAAGGTGGTCCCTGAATGTATAGTCTTTTTTGGAAGAACTGTTTCCTGAAGCCTGAATAGATCCGATCTTATAAAAATTGATTCCGTCAATGGATTTTTCCACCCCAAAATCTTTCGTGTTCTGTTCCCATGCCGTGGTCCACTTCAACAAGCCATCGCTACCATCCAGATGGCCCGAAAAACTGGTGAGATCAACCGGCAAGGGTATGGTTCCGGGTATGCCTGCCCCAAATCCGGAAAACCCTGAACTGAAAGTAGCGGACAAGGTATAATCTGTTCCAAAATTTCCCAACAGTGGGTTGTCAATGATCAGAATGTTGCCGGCACCATTTACATTTCCTGGCGTTACCTGGCTGACCTGTCCATTTACTTTTACCAGTTTGATATTGCTCCAGTTATTACCAGTGGCTGTTTGCCAGCCGTTGACCTCTGCCTGGCTATAGTATAATGTTACCTGGTATTGCCCG
>JANLYU010000002.1:0-20505 GCA_031365785.1 Flavisolibacter sp.
GTGGAACAGGTTTGGTATACAGGCAGAATTCATGGCGAGACACTTGCGCAAACCTTGTGCGGGAAAAAGACAGCTTATCTTCCCGGACCCTGGTTCAATTCAGCTAAATTTTTTGATATTGAATACCAGACCTATGGAATAGTGCTTCCAAAACTTTCTGAAAATGAAAGTTCTTTTTATTGGGAGCATAAAAACGGAAAAATCTGTTTCAGAGCAGTGTATCATTCAGTCCACCGTCATCTCATTGGAATCAACGTCTTTGGTTTACGGTTGCGTCATGAAGTGTGCGACAAGTGGTTGCAGGAAAAGAAAAATATCGATGACGTGATGGACCAACTTCATCTGCTGAATTTCGACCCTGAGTTTTTCGACAAGTATGAACCATCCATTCGCACCGCTTTCCTTCTTCAGACAGGTTCTCTTGCAGTAAGTAATGGATGAATTCAATTTCTTCAATGGCAACTAAATTAAATTTATGGCAGCATCTTCATCTATCATTCCTTCCCTTTCCCTAACCGAAGAAGGGTTCCACCAGACTCCTGCACAGAAAGCCGGAGGCATTTTCTTGGCGATCGCCTTACTGGCACTGGCAGCTGCCATTTCAGGAGCAGGAAAAGATAATCCTGTGCTCTGGTTAACGATCATTCTGGGGATGTTTGCTATGGGTGGTGTTGCTTATGCAATGCCTTATTTCAAAGGATCTTCAGGTATACACAACAATGGTAACATGTTTCACAGCATGACCCGAAAAGGTGCCGTAGCCTGGACATTGGCCATAGTACTTACCGGATTTTACATCATTATCTATTGGTATCCGTGGATATTTGGTGGTTTGATTCACTTATTTGACCCGCTGAGCTTGTGGATGACCAATCAGCCTGCGAACCAGTGGTTCATGTATGGTGCTTTTTATACGCTGGCGGTGATCACGATGGGAATTCGATTTATAGGCAGATACCGCCATAGCCGCTACCATATTATCCGCACCTGTTCGGTGATGTTCTTTCAGCTCGGTTTTGGTTTTCTGATTCCCATGGTGCTTAAGAAATTGAATGAGCCCGAATTTTATTTTTCCTATTTCTGGCCGCTGAAATACAGTTATCTCTTTCCTTCAGATGTTTCTTCGCTGGTGAACTCCGGTCACCTGGGTGTATTCATGGTAGTGTGGGGAGCTGCCATGACTTTCATAGCGACGCCGCTTCTTACTTATAAATACGGCAAGCGTTGGTATTGTTCCTGGGTGTGCGGATGCGGAGGATTGGCGGAAACTGCGGGTGACCCTTACCGTCATCTTTCAGATAAACGTCTCAAGGCCTGGAAAATTGAGCGTTGGATGGTACACAGTGTTTTGGTCTTTATTACGGTCACCACCATTTTGCTATGGCTGAATTCCTATTATAAGGGATCCGTTCTGGGTTCTCTTTCCGGTCCCTTTGCACATTGGTATGGATTCTTTATTGGTGCTATTTTTTCCGGAGTTATCGGGGTTGGTTTTTATCCTCTGATGGGTCCGCGGGTCTGGTGCAGGTTTGGATGCCCGATGGCAGCAGTGCTGGGAATTTTTCAAAGATTCAAATCCAGGTTCCGGATTACAACCAATGGTGGCCAATGCATTTCGTGTGGTAATTGTTCTACCTATTGTCATATGGGTCTAGATGTACGGTGGTATGCCCAGCGGGGTCAGAATATTGGAAGGTCATCCTGCGTGGGATGTGGAATTTGCGCTTCCGTTTGTCCCAGGGGAGTTTTAAAACTGGAGAACGGAGAGGAAACAGGAAGGATCAATGATCAGCCCATCTCGATTGGTAATAATAACATCACAGTTCATTTGTGAATACCTTTGCTAACAAAGAAGATGGATGCGTGAAGTAGTTATACATATAACGGTTATTTTATACGCCCTATCCATTTTGTTTGTATTGTTCCATTCCCTTTTTGATGCTCACCTGATCTTTCATTATCTAGTATCCAGAAAAAAGAAAAAAGCGCTTCGTGCCTTACCCCCTTTCGAACCATTTGTTACCATCCAGCTTCCTGTTTACAATGAAATGCATGTGATTGAAAGATTGCTGGATGCGGTGAGCCGAATGAATTATCCGTTGGAAAAAATGGAGGTTCAGGTGCTCGATGACAGTACGGATGAAACCTCTACTCTAATTGCCCGGAAAATCCAGGCGCTGCATCAGATACCGGTTTCTTTTCATCATATCCAACGCGTAACACGGGATGGATTTAAAGCCGGTGCACTGAAGCATGCCATGGGACTTGCAAAAGGAGATTTCATTGTTGTTTTTGATGCAGATTTTCTTCCCTCCCCTGATTTTCTGAAAAAAACGATTTCATTTTTTTCCGATGCTTCTATCGGCATGGTGCAAACCAACTGGAGTCACCTTAATAAAGAAACATCACTGCTCACCAGGTTGCAGGCTATCGCGCTTGACGGACATTTCAGCATTGAACAACAGGGAAGGAATGCTGGTGGCTATTTTATTAATTTCAACGGCACGGCAGGTGTATGGCGCAAACAAACCATCCTGGATGCAGGGAACTGGCAGGCCGATACGCTGACAGAAGATTTTGATTTAAGTTACCGTGCCCAAATGAAAGGATGGAAATTTAAATACCTGGAAGATTATAACACGCCTGCAGAATTACCACCTGTTGTCAGTGCGTTGAAGTCTCAACAATTCAGATGGACGAAGGGAGGAGCAGAAACAGCCCGCAAACATTTAATATCCTTATTCAGATCACCTCTTCCCCTGTCTGTAAAACTGCATGGTGCTTTTCACCTGATCTATAGCTTTGGGTTCATCAGCATCATTACCTATGCACTATTATCCGTTCCCATTTTATACATCAGGGAATTCTATCCGCAATATAAAATCGTGTTTCAATGTTCCCGGCTGATCGGGTTTAGCTTTTTCATCTATGTACTGCACTATTTTATTTCTTACTACCACAACACCAAAGGAAGTTTCCTGAAAAAATGGATTGGTTTTGTTTTTCATTTTCCACTTTTTGTATCCCTTTTCATTGGACTTTCCCTGAGTAATGCCATCGGCATCATGCAGGGATATATGGGCATCAAATCGGGTTTTGTTCGAACACCCAAGTTCAATCTGATGGAGAAAAAAAAGGAAGTGTCGCAAAGCGCCTATTCAGGTAGCACCTTCAGTTGGCTGACGCTGATGGAAGGTCTGCTCATATTTTATTTTATGTTTGGGATCGTCAAAGCACTGGGTTTTGAAAATTATGCAAGTATTCCCCTGCTATCCATGGCCTTTATTGGATTTACCATGATGTTCTGGATGAGTGTTCAGGAAGTGGGAATTAAAAGCGGCAAGGTGCATGAATGAACCTCCTTACATTGTCGTTATCATACCTGCTTATAACGAAGAGAATTCGATTGCAAAGGTCATTGGTGATATTCCATCAGGCCTGGCCCGAGAGGTCATTGTGGTAAACAATAATTCTAATGATGCTACAGATATCAATGCACGTCATGCAGGCGCTACGGTGTTACATGAGGCGATACCCGGATATGGGCGTGCCTGCCTTAAAGGAATGGAGTACATTGCTTCGTTAAAATCAAAACCTGATATCGTTGTATTTATTGATGCCGACTATTCGGATCATCCGGAAGAGATGCCTTTGCTTACCCGTCCTATTGTTCTTGATGGCATGGATATGGTGATCGGATCAAGGTCTACAGGAAATAAACAAAAAGGTTCCATGACGGTGCAACAGGTATTTGGCAACTGGTTAGCCACGGGTTTGATAAGGATCATCTATGGGGTGCATTACACAGACCTGGGTCCTTTCAGAGCGATCCGGTATGATCAATTGTTACAATTGCACATGCAGGATAAAACTTATGGCTGGACTGTGGAAATGCAACTGAAGGCCGCTCAATTAAAAATGAAAGTTGCAGAAGTACCCGTGAGTTACCGCAAGAGAATAGGTTTTTCTAAAATCAGTGGCACGGTAAAGGGAACCCTGCTGGCAGGCTATAAAATTATCACCACCATATTTAAATATATCTGATCATGAACTTCAAATATTTTGGCAGATCCGTTTTGGCCATCTGCGTGTTTTCTGCTTGCCACAGAAATACTTCAACCGCCAGTGACGCCTTTGCCAAAAAGTGGTATGCCGGCAAGGCAGAAATAAGCAGCTTCACTTTGCAACAGTCGCGTTATGGCTCTATCAGGAAAGGAGACGCCGTATTGATTTTTGTGACTGAAGATTTTTCCGGAAAAAAATTAGTCAAACTTGATGACCCGGACAAAACATCAGAGAAATTACGTGTAATGAAAATGAATATGACCAAATCGTTCATTACAGGGATCTATCCCTATTCCATGATGTTATCAGTGTTTACACCGGTATCTCAGGATGGAGACCGACCCACCTTAAAAGATGTTTGCACTTCTCAGGAATGGTGCGGACAAACCTATTCACAGCTAACATTGAAGGGGAATAAATACAACTGGCTGCTCCATTCCTATTTTGAAAGCGAAGGTGAGCAGGATAAAAGTATGGAGACGGCTTTGCTGGAAGATGAAATGTGGAATCGAATCCGGCTAAACCCTTCCAAGCTTCCGCAGGGAAAAGCAAACTTATTACCTGGCTTATTATGGCAAAGGTTATCGCACCTGCCGGTTAAGGCAGAAGAAGCCATTCTTACTTTGTCTGCAGCGGATACTTTTTTCCTAAAAAACACGGGTATTCAAATGTATACGATCCACTACCCGGCGGATCAAAGAACTTTACAGATCTACTTCCAGCAAGCATTTCCTTACGACATCCTGGGCTGGCAGGACACGTATCCTGATGGCTTCGGAAACTCTAAAAATAGTCTGACCACCAAAGCAGTTCTAAAGAAGAAAATCTGGCTGGACTACTGGAAACACAATACACCAGCCGACAGTACCTACCGCGACAGCCTGCAACTAATGCCGCATGGATAATAACTTAGAGTGGAAACGTTTCGGGCTTTATGGTTTACTGTTGTCGAGCGGAGTAGCCTATTACCTACTTGCTTATGGTATACAGAGACAGCAGTTCATCCCCCTGATGTTCCTTTTTATTATATTGTTTATTGCCTACAGCATTACTTATCATTTATTTTCTAAAACACAATTCAGAAAGCTTGTGATGGCAGGCATGGTCTTCCGGGTGTTGCTTATTTTTTCAATTCCCAATTTATCAGATGATGTTTACCGGTTTATTTGGGATGGAAGGTTATCCGCCAGTGGAATCAACCCATTTGCCTACCTGCCTTCAGAAATCATGCAGTTGGCTCCTGTAAAGGGAATCAGTCAGTCCCTGTTTGACCAATTGAACTCCCCGCATTATTATACCATATACCCACCTGTTCTGCAAGGTATTTTCTGGATCACCGCTCAATTATTTCCTGAAAATAATACGGGGGCCATCCTTTTCCTAAAAAGCTTCTTGGTCTTAATAGATGCAGGAACTTTCTTCATAATGATACAGTTGTTAAAAAAATTATCCCTTCCAAAACCCCTCTCCCTGCTGTACTGGCTCAATCCACTCGTGCTGGTGGAACTTACCGGAAATGCGCATCCTGAAGGAGTGATGTTATTTTTTCTATTGGGTGCATTTTTACTTTTTTATACTAACCGGTGGATGGGTGCTGCCTGTTTATTAGGAACAGGCATAGCCACCAAACTGGTGCCCGTGCTTTTTCTTCCGTTGCTGTTTTTTCAAATGAAATGGAAAAAGGCCGTTTTATTTTGTGCTCTATCTGGCATCACTACGCTGATCTTATTTGCCTTGGTGTTTGACCTCGCTACTACCCAGCACCTGTTGAAAAGTGTAAACCTTTTTATGGGCAGGTTTGAATTCAATGCCAGTTTGTATTATATCGTCAGGGGAATAGGAATGTGGGTGAAGGGATATAATATTATTGCCACAGCGGCACCGGTACTTTCTCTGGTCGCCGCCGTCGGCATATTATTCATTTCGGTATGGAACAGAAAAGAGAATGCCTCTACCTTATCCAGTAAGGCCTTATTGATCATTTCCACCTGGTATCTTTTTTCCACAACAGTACATCCCTGGTATATTTGTCTGCCAGTAGCACTTTCTGTATTCACTCCTTACCGGTTTGCCCTCATCTGGTCTTTTACTGCAGTTTTAAGTTATGCCGCTTACCAAACCAGTCCTGTTCAGGAAAAATTGTGGTTAACCGGTGTTGGCTATGTGTTGGTGTTGGGGTATGGAATATGGGAGCTGATGAAACAAAGAAAACATTCATCAACAACGTCATTCAATCAGGGAACTATCTAAATAATGTTCAAATTTAATTACGATACCAGTTTGTAATCACTTTTAAAGCAGGTTTCTCCTGCGGGGTAAAATCGATTTTATTCCTTCCATGGTGGCCGCTATCAGGATACCATTTCCATACAAAACCACCACTGAACCATGGTTGGCCTGCAAAGCTTTGATAAAAAGCTTCAAAAGCATTCACCTGGGCCTCATCATTTTGTGCTCCATCATTTTCCTTCCATGGTTCCTTACAATTATAATCCACATTGCGATAACCATATTCGGTAAATAATACAGGACGGCTTTTTGCTGAACTGAAATCTTTCAGGGAGGTAACATATTTTTTCCAGTTTTCTATCAGCTCACTTTCAGAAGGTGTAGCATTTTCATTCAATGGAAAATAACCATCTATTCCAATATAATCCAGCTTGTCCCAAAATGGAACTTTCCTATAATCATCCCAATTGGCTGCATAAGTTAGTTTTCCATGGTACCGTGTCTTTAAAGAGTCAATCATCCGTTTCCAGAATTGCGGCCGTTGCAGCACGCTTGCTCCTAATTCCGTGCCGATACAAAAAAGTTCCACCTTCATGCTGTCGGCTATGGCAGCCAATTGAAAAATGTATTGGCTATAACTATTTTCCCATTCCTTCCATTGGTCTTCAGAAGCCAAAGTAAATTCACCGGTATACATTCCATGGGCAATCCAGAGGTGCGGCTTCATCATGACCTTCAGGTTTTGCTGGTGAGCTAATTGAATACAACCGATGACACCTTCCAAACTTTCACCCCACCAATGCCCGGAGCTGTTATATTGAATTACAGGATTGTCGGGATTGCAAAAAGCATATGGCATGAGAGCAATACTATTCGCATTTACTTTCCCAAGGCGCTCCATCACTTCCAGGTTGATAGGTTGCACCGGTGCCACCATACTGATGCCTTTGATTAAAAAGCCGGATGAACTGATCGGATTGGCTCCATGACCGGAAGGATGCTGTAAACATCCGTGGGAAAGGATCAAAATATATACGATCAATAAGGCTTTTGATAGGTAATGCAATGGATATGTTTTTAATTTTTTATCATCAGCAAATCCTTGGTAGTTGCTCACCTGTCAGCATATTCAGCATGCGCCGCCCACCGATACTACTTGTTAAAATGACTTTGCCAGGGTGCTCAGTTGTTACCGACCCGATGGCCATTGCATTTTTTCCGATTTTGGTTGCTCTTAATACCTTCACTACCTGGTCAGCCACTTCAGCTTTTACTACCGCAATAAAAATCCCTTCATTGGCTACGTATAAAGGATCAAGGCCCAGCATTTCACAGGCACCTTCCACCTGGTCATTCAGGGGTATTTTATTTTGAACCAGGTCAATTCCCAGTCCGCTTTCTTTTGCCAATTCATTCAATACTGTTGCCACCCCACCTCTTGTAGGGTCTCTTAAAAAATGAATATCTTCTCCAAATCTGTCCAACAATATTTGTACTGCAGGCGACAGGTTGCAGGTATCACTTTCCAATTCGGTTTCAAATTGCAGGCCTTGCCTAACCGACATGATGGCAACGCCATGGGTAGCTATATTACCGCTAATAATGACCTGGTCGCCGGAAAAAATGTTTCCAGTTGAAATGTTTGCGCTCTTATGCACTTCGCCGATACCTGAGGTATTGATGAATATTTTGTCACCCTTCCCTCTTTCCACTACTTTGGTATCGCCGGTTACCACCTTTACTCCGGCGGCTTCACAGGCGAATTTTATGGACACCAGAATGGCCCAAAATTCTTCCATAGGCAAGCCTTCTTCTATAATAAAACACAATGAAAGATAACGGGGTAGAGCACCGCACATCGCCAGGTCATTGATGGTGCCATTTACGGATAGCTCACCGATATTACCACCTGGAAAAAATACAGGTGTGATCACGAAACTGTCGGTGGAAAAAGCAACAGGGTTCACCAGTTGTAAGAAAGCACCATCATGGTGCTGGTCAAGCTGTTCGTTTTTCAATATATCAAATACACCGCTGTTCAGCAGTTGGTGTGTCAGTAAGCCGCCGCTTCCATGACCCATGGTAATGATGTCAAAGTCAAGCTTGGGCATTGGGCATTGAAGCTTCATTTTTATATTTTCTATTTCCAACATGCTTGGGTGCCTCTATAAAATTTGAATTTAATGGCCGTGATCTACCCGCTTATTCAGAATTTGAAAGTTCAGGATTCCATACTTTCGACCTCATTCAAAACAGCATAAAAATGATAATAGGTAGCGCAGGAACCTTCTGATGAAACCATAGGGGCCCCCAATGGATGGGAAGGTTTGCAGGCAGATCCAAAGTTGGGACAATCCAGCGGTTTTTTCAGCCCTTTCATAATAGCGCCTGCAATACAGGTTTCATTTTCCCTGGCTTCGGTGACAGGAACACTGAACTTTTTTGTGGCATCGAATGATGCATATTTTTCTTTTACTTCCAATCCGCTTTGAGGTATCACATCCATGCCTCTCCACATCCGGTTGCTGATTTCAAATATTTCAAGAATTGCTGCCTGCGCCGGAATGTTGCCATTTTCTCGGACCACCCTGGCATATTGATTTTCTAATTTCGCTTCCCCTTTTTCCAGTTGGCGAACAGTCATGAGTATTCCATGCAGGAGGTCAATAGGTTCAAAACCCGTGACCACAATAGGAACTTTATATTTTTCTACAATGGGATAATACTCGCTGTTGCCCATAATTGTACATACATGGCCTGCAGCAAGAAATGCCTGTACTACTGTTTCAGGATCACTCAGCAAAGCTTCCATGGCAGGGGGAACCAAAACATGAGAGGCAATGATGGAATAATTTTTCAGACCCAGGTGATGCGCCTCAATAACCGATAAAGCATTTGCCGGAGCCGTGGTTTCAAAACCAACCGCAAAAAAAACTACCTCTTTTTCTGGATGTTGCCGGGCCAGTTGTACGGCTTCGAGCGGAGAATATAAAATCCGTACATCAGCGCCTTCCGCCTTGGCCTGCAACAGGCTTTTCACCGAACCCGGAACACGGAGCATATCGCCAAATGAACATAGAATAACATCGCACTTTTCAGCCAGGTAAATGGCACGGTCAATCAGGTGCATGGGTGTTACGCATACCGGGCACCCTGGCCCGTGTACCATGGTAATTTCTTTGGGAAGCATCTGAAGCAAACCATATTTCACAAGACTATGTGTTTGCCCGCCACAGATTTCCATAATGGTCCATGGCTGTGTTACAGTTTTTTTTATTTCTTCCAGGTATTGTGCTGCGAGAACCGGATCCCTGTATTCTGTTAGGTATTTCATGAAATCATTTTTGAAATGATTCTTTCACTTTCCAGAGACTTCTCTTCTGTACTTCTGTCGGCTTCCCCTGGTGAATTATATAGTTCATCCAGTTCATTCATCTGTTTTAAAAATTCAAGGGAGGACCTGGCTTCTTCTTCATCCACCATGCTGATGGCCACGCCTACATGCACCAACACATAGTTTCCTACCTGCGCCTCCGGAACCAGTTGTAAATTAATTTCCTTTACTATACCTCCTAATTCCACCTTGCCCATACGCATATAACCTTCCTTATATTCATTCACCGACCTGATTCTTCCCGGAATAGCTAAGCACATAATTGAATTATTAAGACGCGATTTCCAACAGGGAAATTTAGTAATTAAATTTACAGTTATTTATTGAGGCCTTCGCTTTTCAACATACAATACCTGGTCAATTGTCCAAATGAAATATTTTCATCATTCGGTGACAATTGGTTGTGAAAGTAAAGCTGGTATTGTTTACCCAATATCTTGATGCACAGGTCGGCCAGCACGCCATTTTGAAAAACACCACCGCTGAAACAAATTTTATGCGTTCCGTGCAGGAGTGCCATGCTTGCAATTACCATAACCAGACGTACATGAAACCATGCCGCTATTTCTGCAGCGTTGCACCCGCTTATGATCTTTGAAATTACCTCATTGATCAAAAGCCGGGATGATAAGGCAACTTCTGGTTGAAGTTCCATCATCCATTCCAAAGGAATATCCATACCTTTTTTAAAAAAAACAGACGCCTGATCTTCCAGTAATAAAGCAGCTTCACCTTCATGATGGAGAATATCCGCAAGTCCAAGTAGCGAAGCCACCGCATCAAATATCCGACCCACACTGGAAGTTTTGAGTTGGTTAGACGCTAAGATTTTATGGTAATTCATCCATTCGCGTGGTGAAAATTTGGGCTTTACGAGGGAACGTCCACTTGTAATACCCTGGCACAATGAAAAAGCAGATAATCGTGGTTCCATGGACATTTTATCGCCCAGCAGATAATCGAAAGTATCAAAATGAGCGATACGTTTCATGGTTTCATGATGATAGCTAAAAAATTCGCCGCCCCACACCTGATGGTCTGTTCCTAATCCTGTACCATCCCATATCACTCCCAAAACCGGTTCCATGGTAGACTGCAGTTCGTGCTCACCCAGAATTGCAGCAAAATGGGCTTCATGGTGTTGTATAGAAACAACTGGACAATTAAAAAATTTTGACAATTCAATTCCTTCCTGTGTGGTGAAATAACCTGGATGCAGGTCTACAAGAATCACCTCAGGGCGAGTTTGGAATAATTCCAGGTAATGATGAAGCAGATAGGTGAAACGTACCTGCGCATCATAATTATCCATGTTGCCCAAATACTGGCTCACATGAATATTGTTGCGGTGTAACAGTGTAAAAGTGCTTTTTAATAAAGCGCCCATCGCTACTGCAGTAATACCGTGAAGGGAGAAAATCCTAAGGGGAAACAGAGGAGCATATCCCCGCGCACGTCGGACAATGATCTTTTGTTTGAAATGTCTGCTGAAAGAAACCACGCTATCATCCTGCGGCGCTATAATGTTGCGGTCATGAACCAGCACATAATCTGCAATTGTATTCAATTCATGTTGCAGGTTCTCCTGGAATACAATTGGTGCATGGCTGATGTTGGCACTGGTAGCCACTACGGGTTTAGAAAATCGTTTCATTAATAAATGAAAGAACGGCGTATAAGGCAACATCACGCCAATTGTTGACAGTGCGGGAGCTATATTGTTTTTTACCAATGCACTGGAATCTTTTTCAAGTACTGGAAGTAATACAATAGGAGCAGTTTCATGGAGCAGTTCGCTGATCGCTGCGGGATGCAGGATCACTTCTTTCTCCAAAGTTTTCAGGTCGGGGAACAATACTGCAAATGGTTTTGAAGGCCGGTATTTCCTTTTGCGTAATTCGCATATTGCAGATGCATTCGAGGCATCGCACGTTAATAGATAACCACCCATCCCTTTGATGGCAATAATCTTTCCCTCCTCCCATAACCTGCAAATGTTGCTGATGATGGTGGACTGGTGGTCATCGACCAGTTGGTGGTGTTCATGCAATGACATCACTACGGGACATTCCGGGCACGAATTTGTTTGTGAGAAGTGACGCCGGTTGTCAGGATCATGGTATTCATGGTTACACTTGTTACACATGATAAAGTTTTTCATTGAAGTATTTTCCCTGTCATAAGGAAGGTGCTCCATAATGGAATAGCGTGGGCCACATTGCGTACAGGTGGTAAAAGCATACTGATACCGTCGGTTGGTGTGGTCAAGAATTTCTTCACGGCAGACAGCGCACATGGCTACGTCAGGAGCCATCATCATAGCCGGTGCCATGGTGGAACTGCTGGTTTGAATGGTAAAATTTAAATGTGTGACTCGTGTTTTGCGGACCATGCTGTATTGTGTAATTACAGCCAGGTGTGGGGCCCTTGATATTACCTGTTGAAGAAATAACTGTGCTGTATTTTCCGATGCATTGAATTCAATGTGCACGCCATCAGCTGAATTATTTACCCATCCCTTCAGTTGCCATTCTTTAGCCAATTGGAAAACAAAAGGCCGGAAGCCTACGCCCTGAACTTGTCCTTCAATGTGTATCTGCCACGTGCTGGTATTTTTCAAACTGGTGGCTTAATGAAATCGAAGGTCAGAATGAGCAGTTAAAAGGCTGAGCTCCTCACTGGCAGCTTCGGTGAGGTAAGGCGTCATCAATGACCACAGGTCGGCGATGAAATCATTTTCAACCTGGTGGTCCAGTCCAATGATCTGGCGGGCATACATCCAGTTGTCCATGGTGGACCAGAATAACCAGGCGAGCCTTGCATACTGGCCTTCAATGGTGGGTGAAATAAAAGTGTTTCGGTCTACATTGTAGTTGATCATCCATTCAATCTGCTGCAGTTGCCATGAAATATGCTGCTGGTGTTTTTCTTTGATCACCGGATAGGCGCGCAACACTTCCAGCGTATCGAGGTAAAAAAATAGATAGTGATGCTGGCACAAAAAAATCTGACGCAACTGCCTGTTGAAGTCTTCAAAAAGGTGGGCCATCCGAAATTCATATAACGATGTTTCCTGGGTAGCTTTCAGCTGATCATATAGAGTTTCAACAATGCAATCCTTGTGTTTAAAATGATAGGCCAGGTGGCCCACACTGATACCACTGAAGTCAGCAATATGCTGGAGGCGCACGTTGACGAAGCCATTTTTATTGAACAGCTTCAATGCCCTGTCCATGATATAATTCTTGGTGTGATTCATTTTTATCAGGGTGAACTCTAAAGAATTCTTTGATCATTAAAAGATACCAAAATTTAGAAAATGTTTTCTATAAATAAACCCATTCTCTACATATTATGGTTTTAGCTTTAAAGAAATAACCATTAAATGGTCAGTTCACAACCCGCTTTCGTGCCAGATGCTCTGGATGAGATACATGTTTTCTGGATCGCTGGCATGAGTTGCGACGGCTGTTCTGTTTCCACGGTTGGTGCCACCGCTCCTTCTGCCGAAGCGCTTATGACGGGAAATATGCCCGGTTTGCCGCGTATCAGTTTACATCACCCTGTTTTATCCGTAGAAGCAGGAGAAGAATTTATGGCCCCTTTTCACCTGGCTATGGAAGGAAAGCTGGGCAAACAATTTGTGGTGGTTTATGAAGGGTCCGTTGCAGATGAAAGTTTGAATGATGTCAATGGGGGTTATTGGGTAGGTTTGGGAACACGAATGGTGGATGGCGAACCACAGCCTTTCCCCACTGCCGATATGCTGAAGCTACTTTCCCCTCATGCAGCTGCCATCATAGCAATCGGAACCTGTGCCACATGGGGCGGCGTTCCCGCTGCTGCCGGTAATGTTACAGGTTCCATGGGGTTGATGGATTTTTTGGGAGATGATTATCGAAGCACCTTTGGTTTACCGGTAGTGAATATCCCCGGTTGTGCTCCGCAGGGAGATAATTTTACAGAAACTGTAGCAGCGGTTTTAATGTTTTTACAGGGCATTGGCCCTTTACCGGAATTTGATAGCCTGGGCCGGCCGGCCTGGCTTTTTACTGATACGGTGCATACTACCTGCACCAGAGGAGGATTTTATGAAGAAGGTACTTTCGCCAAAAAGCATGGTGATAAAGAATGTCTGGTAGAGATCGGCTGCTGGGGGCCAGTGGTTCAATGCAATATCAATAAACGCGGCGCACTGAATCATGTTGGCGGCTGTATGAATGTGGGGGCACCCTGTATTGGTTGTACGATGCCAGGTTTCCCTGACAATTTTTCTCCTTTCTATACCAAGCCTCCCGGCACTATTGTATCCTCCACCGTTTCAAAAACCACCGGCTATTTCATCCGCAACCTGCGCAGATTCTCCATGATGTATGCCAACCGTTCTAATACCTGGAACCGAAATAATCATGTTCCATCCGGATGGGGACATGTAGAAGAAGCCAGCACCTTTCAAAAAGTGGCTCACTATTTCTATAGTAAAATTCAATTTTATAATAGTGTAAGACCCGGAATGAAACCCAAAACCAGTCATTCCGCCAAAAAAGCCAGCGAAGAAGTACAACAACAATAATATGAACGATACAGAATATCATCATAAATTTTATATCGGTCTTGCTTTGGCCGCTGCCATCGTGGTCATAGCCGCAGTGCTGCTCATCCTGATTTTAATAGCAGCGAAAAGAATTTTAAAATTGGCAACCGCGGCCTTAGGTACCGTTATCAATATCAAACAGAATACCTTGAGCATCTGGGAACTGCAAAACACCAATCATAAAGCGGTAGACATTTTGAAAGAAGCCGATACGATAGCAGCCAGTGCTGGTGCAGTGGCACAGGCTTTTCATGAAACAGAAAAACGAAAGTAATGGAACACGTAAGCGCTGAAACCCTCACAAGGGCATGGATCATAGCTCTGGTACTGGGACTTGTAGTGACCATTGTGGTGGCCATTTTACTGATCCTGATCAGGAATACCGTCAGAAAAATATTGGCTGGTGTGCATCTTATTTGGACAGAAGGAAAACTGGTGGCTAACAATACCATTCAAATACCTATCTATTTAACTGTCACCAATCAGGTAGTGTCTAAAATTTATGATACAGCCGTAAAGATCATTGGTAAGGCAGCAGCTATTGAACAACATGCCAGTACCTGTCCTGGTTGTCCGGCCTGTGTATTAACTCATAAAACGATGTAATATGTACACCTTCCTGATGATTTTAACGGTGTTGCTGGTGTTGCTTTTTGTTGGAGCACTGATATTTTTTGTAGCAGGCATACACCGCCTGTTGGTGAATATTGGTGGAAATGGCAACAGTTTTCTGGCCAAACTGAGACTCGGATTGAGAGCCATTGAAACAGAAACAGGTCACCTGCCTGTGGAGGCTACAAAACTGAATAATACTTTAATTAACACCGGTGCTGGATTAAAAATAGTGAACGGACATCTGGAAGGAACTATTCAGTCAGCCCTGCAACAAAAAAATATTTAACTATGCCCTCTGCAGTTTATATTTTATGGATCATTGTTTTGGTGGTAGCCTTATTGGTTTTTCCAATTATTGTGAGGTTACTCTATAAAACCTTCATGGCCGCCAAAAACATCGAACGCTACTTACGCGAAATGAAAGAAGCAGGAATGGGTATTGCCGGAAATACGGAATACATTTCAGCACTCAACAGCACCATTGAAGTAGCCACGGGGATCCTGGACAGTGCAGGCAAAATCAACAGCAATGCAGAAACTATTAAAGTAACACTGGCTGCGAGGTCTGCTAAATTTAATTGATATGGGAGATTATTTATTCATAGCCACCCTCATTGTAGTGGCCCTTGTCGTGCTGGTGCTGGTCATATTCCTGGTTGGTGTGATCATTTATTTATTCCGTGCTGCCGGCCACTTACAGGGATTAGCAGGCGGTTTGAAAAAAATTGAGATGGATACCCTTCCATTGGGTAATCAGCTCACTACCATCAATGGTGCGCTGGATCAGTTGCACGGAGGTTTGTCGTCTGTGAATTCCCATTTGTCAGCGATCGCCGGTGTTTTAAAATTATAAACCTGCCTGCCGGTTGGGCAGGACAAAAAAATATGTGTTTCAAAAATCTTCCGATAGAATTTGACGATAAGGGGAATGCCACCTTAAAAGAAGGAGTTAGCAACCCTTATTCTTATGAAGTAGTGGATTTGGGTAAGAATGAAGACAAACTCAAAGAACTGCTGGGAAAAAATGGATTTTTGAAAAATGTCGATTACGATCCAGTTACCCGCATCGCCGGTGCACTGGCTTTTCACAGTGTGGTGGATCTGCAGCATAAAAAAGTAATCTCTTCCAATTCCATGGCTACGTTGTTTCGGGGATACGAGATCATTCTGAAAGGAAGAAGTCCTCTTGATGCTGCCTATATCAGCAGCCGAGCGTGTGGTGTTTGCGGAGGTGTTCACGCCACAGTTTCTGCGTTGGCCATTGAAATGGCTTTGGATATCAAGCCACCTCCTCTGGCTATTGTGATGCGCAATATTTTATTGGCGGTAGAATATCTGTACGATCATCCGCTTCACCTTTTTCTCCTTTCTGGTCCGGATTATTCGGAACAACTGGTGAGCGAAACCAATCCTGAAATAGTGGCCAAAGCAAAAACAACCCCTGCCAGGAACCGGGCAATACATGGTTATCAGCTAATGATCGATATCATGCATGACCTCAATCCGCTTACAGGTAAGTTATACATAGAAGCCCTCGAAATGACACGCGTGGCCAGAGAGGCCTATGTACTCATCGGCGGCAAGTATCCGCACCCCCAATCCGTTATACCCGGCGGTTTATCTGTTACCATCAACCTTACTGTCCTGAATGAATTATACCAACGCCTGATCAAATTTTTCGATTATGGCCAGAAGGTAGTGGCGTTGTGGGATGATGTGTTTGATTTTTTCCTGGACTGTAATCCAGATTATGAAAAGGTTGGTGCTCGTCCCGCCACTATGATTGAAACCGGTGTATGGGATCACCCGGAATATTATGATGCTACT
The DNA here is from genome assembly GCA_031365785.1 of Flavisolibacter sp. GTDB lineage: Bacteria > Bacteroidota > Bacteroidia > Chitinophagales > Chitinophagaceae > Flavisolibacter. The sequence goes on from JANLYU010000002.1 coordinate 16,725, forward strand.
TATGCCAATTGCGACAAATGGGGAAATGCACGATGGTCCACACCCGGTGTTTTGATCGATGGTGAACTGGTTACTACAAGCCTGAAACAAATCAATGCAGGGCTGGAAGAATTTGTAGAACATTCCTATTATGAAAAATGGGATGGTCACCGTTTTAAAACGGATGTGGAAGGCACACCACTTTCACCCAACCATCCATGGAATAAGGAAACTATTGCCAAGCCCGGAAAACAAAGCTGGAGAGACCGGTACACCTGGGATACTTGTCCCACCTGGGACCGCAACAGTGTAGAAGCCGGCGCATATGCGCGCTTATACATCACTGCCAAAGCCAATAAAGTGGTCTCGCGCAGGTTTGTGGAACCAACAGGACACAGCATGATCCTTCATGTGCCCAAACATAACATGCCGGCTGCTACGATGGAATGGCACATACCCAAAGTTTGGAATGCCTTCGAACGGAACAGGGCAAGGGCATTTTGTATTCCCTATTCAGCTCTGGTGGCCCTCGACAACTGGTATATGGCCATGGATTTTTTACGAAAGGGGGAAGTGAGCATGAGTACCCCCTTTACGATACCTAAGAAAGGAACACAAATCGGAGTTGGTTTCTGGGGTGCAGGTCGTGGCTTTTTAACGCACCACCTGATTATTGATGACGGGGCCATTTCCAATTACCAGATACTTACCCCATCCACTCTGAATGCCTCGCCTCATACACCATGGGGTACACCGGGTCCTTATGAAGAAGCAGTTTTAAATACACCCATCCTGGAAAATATTGACCTCAATAACCCTGATAAAAAATTCAAGGGCATCGATATCTTAAGAGCCATTCGAAGCTTTGATCCCTGCATGCCCTGTACAACACATATCCAGGTGGAAAATAGCGATTACATGGTTACACGCGAAGTAACCACCTGCGCGTGTGGATTGGAATAACTGGAGCCAGCGGGCACCGGTTCGAAAAGAAAACTACAGGATATTGCCACTTTTATTGGCTTCTTCACTGACGAACGGATGATTTCATTCGATTCGTCAGATGATTTCTCTTAATCAGATTTATTTTCTGCATGTTGTATGGGTCTGCTAATTTTAAGAAATTCTATCATGATGAATTCTTTACAGAAAAATAAAAATTACAGCATCCTTTTTTGGTTGTTGCTGTCAGCTGTCTTTGTATTTTCCCAACCTGTTACGCTGGCCTCCATTAAATCCTATCCCTTTCCAACAGAACTGACAGCTTGTGTCCACGGAACCAAAATAGCATGGGCATTCAATGAGGAGGGAAAAAGAAATATTTACGTGGCGGAAGGCCCCTCTTACGTACCACGGAAACTTACCAATTATGCTATGGATGACGGACAGGAAATTACCAGCCTGTCTATATCAAATGATGGACAATGGGTGGTTTTTGTTCGCGGTGGTGACCATGGTGGCAATTGGAATGATGACGTGGCAGTGAATGCCACCTTCGATCCGGTGGCTCCAAAAGTGCAGGTATGGAGCATCCCTTATGCAGGTGGTGAAATAAGAAATCTGGGTGAAGCAGATTTTCCAATTATTTCTCCGAAGAATGACTCTGTAGTTTTTATTAAAGCAGGTCAAGTATGGATATCTCCTCTTCATGTTTCCAATGCAGCCAAAAATCTTTTTACTACTCATGGTACAACTGGCGCGCTTTCCTTTTCACCGGATGGATCTCAACTCGCATTTGTAAGTAATCGTGGTGATCATAGCATGGTAGGCATTTATACTATGTCATCCGCTTCCATTAACTGGATGGGTCCATCATTCAAAAAAGATAATTTTCCTCAATGGTCTCCCGATGGAAAGCAGCTGGCTTTTATCAGAATGCCTGGCGGCGGAGGTGCACCGGATTCTTTGCTGGCAAGAAGACACCAGCCATGGTCGATATTCACGGCTGAAGCCGCATCCGGTAATATTAAGGAAATCTGGAAAGCGCCAGCCACACTAGAAGGATCTGTTCCAACAACTGATGGAAGTTTCAACTTGCACTGGGGCGCGCGCAACCGGATTGTTTTTCTTTCCTACATAGACGGTTGGCCGCATCTCTATTCCATCAATTCAGGAGGAGGAACAGCACTTTTATTGTCACCAGGCAATTATATGGCTGAACATATTTCCATTAGTCCGGATGGTCAATGGATAGTGTTTACCGCTAATACGGGTCCTGATCTATTGGACATTGACAGGAGACATGTGTTGCGTGTGGCTGTAGACCAGCCTAAAGTTGAAGTGCTGACCCCGGGACCGGGTCTGGAATGGTCGCCGGTGATGATGGGTGATGGAACATCAGTGGCGATGATCAGTGCCACCGCGCAAAGGCCACCATTGCCAGCAATTTATTCACCCGGTCATAAAGAATGGCAGCTGCTCGGGAAAGAACAAATTCCAACTTCTTATCCGCTTCATCAATTGGTTACACCCACCCAGGTAATTTTTAAATCAGCAGATGGCACCCTGGTTCATGGACAATTGTTCCAACCTGTAGGTGGCTCCATGAAAAAACCTGCTGTAGTGTATGTACACGGCGGACCTCCAAGGCAAATGTTACTCGGGTGGCATTATTCTGATTATTATTCCAATGCATATTCTATCAATCAGTACCTGGCGAGCCTGGGTTTTGTGGTATTGACGGTCAACTACAGACTGGGTATCGGGTATGGGTTCAAGTTTCATCAGCCGGAACATGCGGGCCAATACGGTGCTTCTGAATACCAGGATGTAAGAGCAGCAGCCCTTTGGTTGGGAGCTCAAAATTTCATTGATAAAAACAGGATCGGCATTTATGGAGGATCCTATGGTGGCTATCTTACCGCCCTTGCACTGGGAAGGGATTCCAAACTATTTGCTGCGGGAGTAGATATACACGGTGTTCATGACTGGAGTACCAATTCAAGAACACCACCTGCCGGTAATGGATATGAAAAATCTCCGGATAAAGATGCTGCGTTAGAACTGTCGTATCGTTCTTCCCCAGTAGCATCAATCAATCAATGGACATCACCAGTGCTGATCATTCATGCCGATGATGACCGTAATGTGGCTTTCATTCAAAGTACTGATCTCGTTAAAAGACTGGAAGCAAAAAAAGTACCCCTTGAAACCATGGTGATCGTGGATGACACGCATCATTGGATGAAACATTCCAATGCGTTAAAAGTGGATCAGGCCATAGCTGATTTTTTGAAGCGTCAACTCATGAAATAATTAGTTCAACCTACAGCTTACTAATCTACCAAATCAATTAATATGTCTACAGCGTTTCACTCTATAGAACCATTTGTACCATCCGGTAAAGATTTTGAAAAATCTAAACAATTGTTTCTGGCATTGGACTTCCGCATCCGATGGGAAGCAGGAGGATACATTGGATTTCAAAGAGACAGCTGCCAATTCATACTTCAGCAATTTGATGACAAGAAGTTCGCAGAAAACCTGATGCTGCGTGTGGCGGTAGGTGACCTGGATGAATTCTGGCAGGAGATCAGGAAGAAAAATATACAGGAGCTGTTTGGAGTCAAGTTCACACCACCTACTGATTTTCCTTATGGAAGGGAAGTTATTTTGATTGATATCGCAGGCGTTTGCTGGCATTTTGCAAAAGAATAAGCGAAACAAGTAACCAGGATGAAAAAAGTTTTTATTGGAACCGTAGGTTATCACAATCTGTGCAATCATTCGGTTGGTCCTATTTTGTTACCTCAATTACAAAAGACGAACTGGGGCCCTGGAGTGGAGGTGGATGAACTCAACT
>JANLYU010000009.1:0-7431 GCA_031365785.1 Flavisolibacter sp.
GTAGGATTCTTCACTTTGGTTGACCTGGTCCATGCCCAATTCCGTTCTGAAGCTCAGTCCGCGTGCCAATGAAATATTTCCAAACACGTTTCCCAGAGTTCTATTAACGGTAGTATTGTACAGGGCATCTTCATAACTCAAAATGGGATTGTAATACACTGGAAAATTAGAATTGGGAAGTTTGGTTACCAAATCCAACGCACCACTTGTTAATCCTGTGCGCGGATCAATAACAGGAGTTATGGGAGATAAAGCAACGATCTGCAAAGGGGTGGAAAATTGATTATCATTAGAAATTCTTTTATTGATAGTTCTAGCAAAGCTCATGTTGAAACCAACATTCAACCAGTCATTGACCTTATTATCCACATTGATCCTTCCTGTATATCTTTTCAGGGCATTGCGTAAAATAATTCCTTTCTGATCAAGGTATTGTCCGCTCATGTAAAAGGAAGTTTTATCATTTCCGCCTGACAAATTCAAGTCATATTGGGAAATCGGCGCATCCTGGAAAGCCAACTTTTGCCAGTCTGTATTTACTTTATAAGTCTGGTAGTCGGTATTACCTGCTGAATAGCGGGTTAAACGGCTTTCAACAAATGCAGTTTCTGCATCAATCGCGGCCTGGAGGGTTGGATAGAGTCCGGCTTTGAAATCCTGATTCCCGGCACCTACAGCTGCCTGCCGCATGTAAGTCACATACTCCTCGGCATTCATAAAGTCAACGAGGTGGGTGGGCTTTTGTGTACCCGTATAATAGCCCAGTTCAACTTTTGTTTTTCCGGCTTTTCCTTTTTTGGTGGTGATCAATACGACGCCGTTGGATGCCCGTGAACCATAAATCGCTGCAGCGGAGGCGTCCTTTAATATTTCTATTGATTCGATATCATTCGGATTGATATCTGCCAAAGGATTGGTGGTTGCTCCATTGCTGGACAGGTTGGTAGTAACTACCGGAATTCCATCTACTACGTAAAATGGTTCATTTCCTGCAGAAACTGAGGCCGAGCCCCTCACACGAACTTTGATTCCCTGACCCAGCTTCCCATTTTGCTGTTCAATGAACACACCGGCAGCCCTTCCCTGAAGCGCGTTTTCAAAGCTGGTGACTGGTGTATTGGCCAAGTCCTTTGCACCCACTCTGGAAACGGAACCGGTGATATCCTTACGGATCCTGGTCCCATAACCCACCACCACTACTTCGGACATGGCGTTCTCACCAGTACTCATCCTAATGGATAAGTTGTTTCGTGCCTGTAACACCACTGTTTGAAAACCAACATAACTGAACTGCAGTAGGCTGTTGGAAGGCGCAGTGATGGTAAATGATCCATCTTCAGCGGTTACGGTACTGTTTTTTGAATTTTTTACGGTGACGGTAACACCTTGTATGGGACTACCATCTTTGTTATCCATCACCTTTCCCTGAATTGGACTCTGCGCCCAAATGAACTGGACCATGCAAATCAGGGCTGAGAACAGCAGTTTTAATTTTTTCATTAGTTTGATTTAAAACGACGAAAGTACTGGTATAGACAACTTAAATAACAATTTAGTGGCATAAATTCCTTTTTAATTTATTTTTTACTTGATGTTGAAGTTCTAAATAGAATAAATCTTGAAAAAATAAACATTTTAATATTTAATATATTAACTCCTCAAGTATTGTGTTTTGAAATTTGCTACTTTGAAAAATGAATGGATGTACGGCTTAAAACTTACAAGCATAACCAAAATTCGTAGGTGAGGATAAAGCAACAATAAAAAGGTTTCTTCTAACAGGATTTGAATGACTAGAGTGCGCCAAATTCCATTAGTTGATTGATTTCTTAAAAGGTGACAAAACCATATACCACAAAGTGTGTTTTTCATCTTCTTGAAAACCCTTGAGACCGAATTGCAAATGTGTGGGTTCTACTTTCTTAAAAGTGCCAAATAATCTGTCCCACAAGCAAAAGAAATCACCATAGTTGGAATCAGTTAAAATTTGTTCGTCGGCATGATGCACCCGATGAAAGTTTGGAGTTGAAAAAATATATCCAAATAGGTTTTCGAACCATGCTGGAAATCTGATATTGGCATGCTGGGCTATTACCAGAGGGAGATAAAGGGTATAATACAGCGCAACAGTAGCCAAACTGTAACCAAATATAAAAGAAGAGATCACCTGTGTGACTAACAATCCAATATTTTCAAGTGGGTGAAACCGGTAACCCGTAGTGACATCCATTTCGTGGTCACTATGGTGTACCCGGTGATAGCTCCAAAGCATTGGCCATTTGTGTGAAAGTCGGTGATACCAATAATCTCCCAGGTCAAGAAGAAAAAGGCCGAGGATCAACTTTGGAACTCCGGTAAGATGAAATAAATTGAGTAATCCAAATCCCATTTTATCAACATACTCAAACCACAAAATCGCCACATAATTCACCGGGGGAGCTAATAAAATAAAAACTATCATTAACCCGAGGTTTCTTGCAGTATGACGGGTACGATGGGTATGCCTGACTAAATATGGCCAGAATGTTTCCAGTAAGAAGAATAACCCTATTAAAATAAAAGTAAGAATGCGTTGATTATCGACGAATAACTCAAAAATATTGTTCATGGTTGCTCAGTTGGTATCTTTTCAGCCTATTTTTTGAATTCTCTTAGAACTTTGTATTTGGCTAAGGCCTAATACTGACAATTGAAAAAAAAATTTTATTGACGTCGCTGAATTTATAGATTTAATTTCAAAGCAACAATTTAACAGCAACTCTTTTTTGATCAGTATCTTAAAGGATAAGAACAGTAAATGAAGGCCTCCTTTTTGATTGAATGGCTTTCAAATTTGTATAGAACACCGCATGAACCAATAGTCATGTCATCACTCGATCACAGCAAAGAAGAAACTCATACCCATCAGCACCATGTTTCCATGGAACAAGCTTCCAGTAGAGCTTTTCAGTGGGGCATAGCACTGAACCTGATATATGTTATTGTGGAATTGGTGAGCGGATTTTATGCCAATTCCCTTGCACTGATAACGGATGCAGGACATAATTTCAGCGATGTTATTGGACTTGCCCTTTCATTATTGGCCTTCAGGCTAGCCAAAGCAAAGCCTACCGAAACCTTCACTTATGGATTTAAAAAGTCTACCATTTTGGCAGCCCTTATCAATGCTACACTTCTTTTAATGGCGGTAGGGATTTTGGGATATGAATCCATTCTCCGTCTCCGGCACCCACAGGTGGTGGAGGGAGGTATTGCTGCTTTAATTGCTGGCGGGGGTATCCTGATAAATTCATTTTCAGCTTTTCTATTTTTCAAAACTGGCAAGGAAGAATTGAATGCCAGAGGGGCCTACCTGCACCTTTTGGGCGATGCCCTGCTTTCGATAGGTGTTGTTCTGGCAGGTATTGTTATCCTGTATACACATTGGTTTTGGCTGGATTCCGTGGTAAGTTTAGCCGTGCTGGTTGTGATCCTCTATAGTACCTGGTCTTTATTAAGCGATAGCGTCCGGCTGTCGCTCGATGCGGTTCCTAAAGGGGTTAAACTTTCAGAAGTAGCCACTTTAATTTATAAAGTGAAAGGAGTGATTGATGTACATCATATACATGTATGGGCCATGAGTACCACAGAAAATGCGCTGACCGCACATGTTCAATTAATTCATATTGAAAATGAGGAGGAAAAACAAAAAGTGATCTGGCAAATTAAACATGAACTGCTTCATTATAACATTCATCATGCCACTTTAGAAATAGAAACTGATAACTGCAATTCTACTTCTTGTGAAGTACAATCACAACTTCACTCCTGAATATTTTTGTCTTCATTAAGCAACTTTTCGTCTACTCTGTGTTTTCGTCTACTCTGTGATGCTTACTTGGTTGGGCTTGCGCTTTAATCTCGGCTGGTAAAACAATTTCCCTTTATCGGTTTCTTTTCTGGTCAATAAAAAGCTTAGGGGTAATATAACAGGGAAAGATTTTCTCAGCAGCCTGAGTATGATTTATTCTTTCAACAGGAAGTATGTATCCCTACCTCCCGATTTGTAACAAATTGTTGAAAACGGGTTAAGAATATTATATCTCCATGTATTGTCAACGTAAATAAATATCAATTTTACTAATACAACCAGTTGTTACTACCTGTATATTTTATGTAAATCGTTTTCAAATAGTGTATACGGGTCATTATAAAATTTCAGGAAATCAGGAACGCTTACCTGCCCGGGAAATGGTGCATAAAAATGGGTAGGACTTTGCTGATCATTTCGCCATACCAACACATAGCAAAGGCGAAATCGCTCGGCTCTCATTACCTTTAATAAAGTGCCTGTCCACCACTGTGGGTTCGGAATAGATTCCAGTCCTGTTTCTGTGAAGGCAGCCAACTTATGTGCTTTACGGGCAAAATCATTGACAATTTTTAATTTTATAATGGCGGTGTCCAGATGATAAATTTCGTACCTCCCCATATCACCATAATTATCCACGCCAACCATATCTACCCATTCATTTCCGGGATATCGATCAAGGTATTCAATTTCCGTTAAAAATTTATTATCGGGGGAGAATGCATAAATAAAATTGTGTACCTGCTGGCTGTCCCTGAGATAACTTACAGTAAACCTCCATAGTGTTATAAATTCTTCTTTGGTACAATGGGACTTTCCCCACCAGAACCAATCACCATCAAATTCATGATAAGGTCTGAAGATCAAAGGCACGTTCTTACCATCAGCACCTTTCAAAGTATGCGCCCAGTCAGCAATGACTTTCAAAATATCCTTGTACTGCTGATGTGCTTCGCCACCAGGAATGATATATTTCACACCAGGTTTTGATACGGTGTCCACCCAATAGAATCCACCACCTGACACAGGGTTTGAAAAATGCCATGCAGCTGTGATGACCCCACCCCTGTTGTAGGTGTCCTCCACTATATTTTTTATATGTGCCTTATATTTCTCTATTCCATCAGGTGTTCCTGTAGTAAATCCACTGAAGTCAATTCCAATAACAGCCGGATGGCTTCCTGTTACGGATTTTACATCAGAACGATCTTCTATTCCCTGCCATCCATGGCCATATTCGGTGGCATGCTGGTGTCCAAACAAAGTGTGTTTCTTTGACAGCCTGCCAAGATGTTTACGCAGGGCCCTGGTTTCCCTGGTAGCCTTACGGTCAATCAGTTTTCCTTTTTGTGCCGTTCCCAATAATGGGAGTAACAGAATGCTAAAAAGAACATGAAATAAATAAGTCCTCATAAAATTCTATTTACTGATGATCTATTGAAGGAGTTTTTTAAAGAAGGGAAGCAATTCATTTGCAAGAATAGCATGATCTTCCACACTGGGATGCCCTGAACACCCCCGAGCCTTCATGGGTTGAAAAAAATAAATGGCGACAGGTTTATCAGAAGGAAATAATGCCTCAAGATTATTTTTCACAGCTGTCAGACAATTTTGCAATGTTGTTCTCCTGGTACCATTCATCATCGGACTGCTTAGTAAAGCTATTTGCGCACCAGAGTATTTTGATTTTACCAGCTTTACAAAATCTATATAAGGCCTTACAAAGCTGGCACTGTCGAAAGGCGGCCTGGGCGTTTTACCATCACCCTCACTGAAATCATTTGTACCCAGTGCAATACTGACCACTTTTGGATGGTATACTTCAAAATCCCATTGACGCTGGCTGCTTTCCTGGAAATCTGTTTTTTCATAGACCTGCGGCATCACGGGACCATTGCTGTTCCAGTTCCTGTACATACCAATTCCACTAACACTGCTCAACATATAATTGGCTCCTAAGGTCCTTGCTACCCTGGGACCATAAGACAAGTAAGCATTATGCTGGTCATGATAGGCACCCTGGCCACAGGGGATTTCGGAAGGATCAGCGGCTGCACCGCAGGTAATGCTGTTTCCAATAAATTCAATCAACGGGGCATTAGGGGGAGCAATTGATTGCAAATGCTTACCAATAATCTTCTGAATGAAAACAGGACCCGTATGTGCTTCCGTTGCTTTATAAATCCATACTGTATGTTTTCCATCTTTGTTTGCTGATATAATAACTGGATGGGAAGAATTACCCTCTATTCTGATTCTTTTTTGATAGATGCCATCCAGTTCATATTGAATATAATTATGCGCAATATTATCAGCCAGGGAGACAAACACCTGGCATTCCTTTCCTTCAAAACTAAAACCAAAATGTACCGCTGAACTGATCAATTCAAGCTGATCCTGCAAAAATGCAAATCTTCCATAGGGCTTCAGTGCAGTGGCTTGCAACGTGTTGATGCTAACAGCATTGTTTATTGAAAAGGCACAACCGGCAAGGCACGCCGAAACCAAAAGAATCAAAACATTATTCTTCATTTTTGATTTTACCTGGATAGTCGTTATGGACATGTGTGTCATGTTTTGTTATACTTGCGAATCATATTTCTGCATTTAATTCCAGATTCTTTAAGGTCCTTTTTCTTCCAGCCACCTTTGCTTTTTGCTGTTGTCTTCAGTACTGAACATGTTTCATCTTTATCCGAAACTGACCAGTTGATCCAACTGATTTTATTTTCTTCCGCCCAATTGATCCATTTGTCCCATTCCTCATCATTTATTTTGCCATTGCCGCTTGCTTCCATCCCGGCTGATTCAGATATAAATATGGGCACACCTTTTTGCAAAGCATAGTTACCCCTGTCGCGCAATGATTGTTTATGCGTGGCCGCATAAAAGTGGAACGTGTACATAATATTTTTGAATCCCTTTATGGGATCATCCGCCACCAGGTGAATGTCCTGGTCCCAGTGCGGACTGCCCACCAGGATAATATTATCCGGATCAATAGCCCTGATAGTAGAAATGACTTCGGTCGAATAGGCTTTTACTTCCTGCCATGTTTCCTGGTCAGGCTCATTGAATATTTCGTAGATGACATTGGGGTAACTACCATACACTGTAGCCATTTGTGTGAAGAAGGTTTTAGCTTCCTCCAGCTTGATATTATGACTGTGCCAGTCTATAAGTACATAGATGCCTGCATGAATAGCAGCGTCCACCACTGCTTTGATCTTTTGATTCGCGCCGGCAGAGTCCTGGATATATCCGCCCGAAGGTTCTACTCCCATTGCTGCACGGACTACCGAACAATGCCAGTCCCGATATAACCATTTTACTGCGCTTTCATTATAAAATCTTGGCCACCAGTTATGCCAGCCAAAGCTCATACCCCTGAGTACCATGTCATGTCCGTTCTGGTCTTTTAATTGTGTGGAGTCAACATGCAGTTGACCATGCTGGTGAACAGGTTGGGCCTTGGCCTGCACCAGTGTTAGGATAAAGCAGATAATAATGATTGTTTTCATTGTAGTGCTTGAAATTATACTTTATTCGAACGTTGATTATTTTAAGGTAAGACAGCTTTC
>JANLYU010000018.1:0-19409 GCA_031365785.1 Flavisolibacter sp.
TTATTTTCATTCAATAATCCATACGGCGCTTGTCCCACATGTGAAGGTTTTTCCATGGTCCTTGGTATTGATGAAGACCTGGTGATTCCCAATAAAATGCTCAGTGTTTATGAAGGGGCTGTAGCTCCATGGAAAGGGGAAAAGCTGGGTAAGTGGAAGGATGAGTTTATACGGGGTGCCCGGTCCTTTGATTTCCCTGTACATAAACCTGTTGCTGACCTCAACCCTTCCCAGATGAAAGTTTTATGGGATGGAAATTCCCATGTTCAGGGCATCCATGATTTTTTCAGGGAAGTAGAACAAAATCTTTATAAAATTCAGTACCGGGTTATACTCAGCAGGTTTCGTGGAAGAACTGTGTGTCCGGAATGTAGTGGGTACAGACTAAGAAAAGAAGCGCTTTACGTAAAAGTTAGCGGAATGCATATAGGAGAGTTGGGTGAGATGCCGATCCGCGAATTAAGCAATTGGTTCAAAGAAGCCACGATCCATTTCTCTTCCTACCAGAAAGAGGTATCCAAAAGGATTTTGCTGGAGATCAACCACCGTATTGATACCATGCTTAGTGTTGGACTGGGATATCTTACACTCAACCGGCTCGCCAACTCCCTCAGTGGTGGAGAAAGCCAGCGCATCCAGCTGACCCGCAGCCTGGGAAGCAATCTTACCAATTCCTTATACATCCTCGACGAACCATCCATAGGATTGCATCCAAGAGATACTTTTAACCTGATCAGGGTTTTGAAAGAATTGCGCGATTTAGGTAATACAGTGGTAGTTGTGGAGCACGATGAAATGATGATGCGAGAAGCAGACCATATCATTGATATGGGACCTTTAGCTTCCCACCTTGGTGGCGAAGTGATTGCCTCGGGTAACTATGCCCAAATCATTTCCAATCCGGAAAGCCTTACCGGTAAATACCTGAGTGGTGTTTTACGGATTGAACCGCCCGCCAAAGTGCGGAAATGGAAAGATTCTATCATTGTAGAAGGTGCGCGTCAGCATAATTTAAAAAATATTACCGTAGAATTTCCCCTCCATTTGTTGTGTGTTGTAAGTGGCGTCAGCGGAAGTGGTAAAACCACCCTGGTCAAACATATATTATACCCGGGTTTAAAAAAATTGTTAGGTGAAGCGGCTGACAAAGTAGGTTTGTATAAACGCCTCACCGGATCTATTGATTCGATTTCACAGGTAGAGCTGGTAGACCAGAATCCTATTGGAAAATCATCCAGAAGCAATCCTGTTACTTATATCAAGGCATGGGACCAGGTAAGAGATTTATTCGCCACTCAGCCCCTCAGTAAAATGCGCGGATTTCTTCCTAAGCATTTCTCATTCAATGTAGATGGAGGCCGGTGTGATGCCTGCAAAGGGGAAGGAGAAAAAGTGGTGGAGATGCAATTCCTGGCCGATGTTCATCTAACCTGCGATGTTTGTCAAGGAAAAAAATTCAAGGAAGAAGTTTTAGAAGTGTGTTACAAGGGAAAAAATGTTTTTGAAATCCTGCAGCTCAGCGTGGATGAAGCGCTTCAATTTTTTGAGGATGAAAAAACTATAACAGGCTGCATCCGGCCTTTGAGTGAAGTGGGCCTCGGGTATGTAAAACTGGGACAATCATCAGATACTCTTTCAGGGGGTGAGGCCCAACGGGTAAAGCTGGCTTCTTTTCTGGGAAAGGGAAAAAATGCTGGCAAGGTGCTGTTTATTTTTGATGAACCTACAACCGGACTTCACTTTCACGATATTAAAAAATTACTGGCCTCCTTTCAAGCACTTTTAGACCAGGGACATTCCATTATTGTGATCGAACACAATATGGAAATTATTAAAAGTGCTGACTGGTTGATTGACCTGGGTCCCGAGGCAGGCGATCAAGGTGGTTACTTAGTATATGAGGGAAAACCTGAGGGGTTAAAGCAGGTAAAAAATAGCCATACCGGAAAGTTCATGCTTGAGCTTCCTCATGGAATTGAACAGGTATAGTCTTCTATGACAGCGGTGAAAAATCCCTGTATAAATTGTAGTTTTCCTTCTGGGCTCGCCTGACCACAGGTGTACTTTCATGCAGCAAATTTTTTATCAGCTGTATTCAAGTAGATCCATCATGAAGCCAATTATATTCATCACCTGCATGTTAGCAGTCCTTCAGTCCTCGGCACAACTCAGTGAATCTTTTTCAGATGGAGATTTTGTGAATGGAATCAGCTGGAGTGGTAATGCAGGCTCCTGGATAGTGGTGCCCAGCAGTGACGTGGCGGCAGGAGCAGCAGGTTCCAACACTTTAAGATTAAACGCCCCATCAGGATCAGGAATTCAATACCTCAGCACTCAGGTGAAAGGGTCCTGGGGTACACAGCAAAACTGGGGTTTCTGGCTTGGAAGAAGAGCACAGGCTGCTACAGCATCCAATGTGAGTTTAATTTGGTTGTATGCCAATGAAACAGATGTTTCCAGCAGTACCGTGGATGGGTACAGGATAAAATTCGGGGATGACTTGTCCGGGGGAGATAAAATAATCCTGGAAGTAGTTAATAATGGGGTGGGAAATTCTATTTTGTCTTCAGCTCCCGTAACAAATGCCATCACCGATTTTGGATTACTGGTGCGGATATCAAGAAACGGTTCCGGTCAATGGAGTCTATATACATCCACCCTTCCAACCGTAAGCGGATCTGGTGCATTGGCTTCTGATGTTCCAAATTCAATCAATGCCAATGTACTTCATGGAACTGCTACCAATCAGGCATTCAGTATTCTTGATGATGGATATGTAGCATTTGCCGCGGTCCATAGTTCCATCACTTCGGCCAGAGCAGCCGCAGAATTTGACCAGCTAACAGTCAGTTTTGCAGCGGGAAGTTCCCTGCCCGTAAAATTCAATAATATTCAGGCCCATAAAAGCGCATCTGGGGTTCAATTGGATTGGGAAAACCTTACTGAATCTGGCGTTAGGAATTATTCCATAGAACGATCTTTAAACGGTAAGGATTTTAGTGAAGTGGCCACATTAAATCCTTTGATGAATGAGGGTGGCAGGGTCACCTATCATTACACTGATGTTAATTTCTCCAAGGAGATATGGTTTTATAGAATATTGGCAGTAGAAACAGAGGGTCGCAAAATCTATAGCCAGGTGCTCAAAATTTCCAGTGAAAACCCTACTCCAGCATTAACTATTTATCCTAATCCAGTGAGAGAAAATCACCTTCAAATAATAGTTTCACAACTGCCTCCTGGAAATTATGTGATTAGGATATATAATAGTGGAGGAGATATAATTGCCAAAAGCCTACTCGAGTCCAAGGGAAATTCATTCAGCAGCTCAATGGAATTGAATCAACTCAAAAAGGGCTGGTATGTAATGGAAGTTAAAGGAGGGACCTCCTACAGGAAACAATTCGTTGTGCAGTAAGTTGATAGTAAGTAGAGTAGGGCCCGTTTCGACCGGGCCCTTTTTCAATCTTCAGAGATTTTGAAATCCAATACTTTTAGCTGGAGTTGTTGTTCACCGTTCCATTCATTTTCTTCCAGTTTGAAAACTACATCCACTGGCTTGCCTGATTCAAGCAAGGGCATTTTAGCAGCCATGTGAAATCCAATGCCGCTGATCTTCGTATTTCCTTGCTGAAATACAAATTTAATGTGAGCGTCTTTAACCACTTTGCTCCAGCGTGTATTAAATAATCGCCTGATTAAAAAAGTTGGTTTCTGGTTATCTGGTCCAAAGGGTTCCATTTGGCAGATAATATCATAGAAGGACCTCTTGATATCTGCCGGCGTGATTTCAGCATCAATCACTATTTCAGGGATCAATAACTCCGGTGGTATAGAAGCAAATACCACCTCTTCGAATTTCTGACAAAAGGCCTCCACGTTCCCTGTTTCGAGCGTCATGCCTGCAGCATAAAAATGTCCTCCATAGCCAATCAATAAATCGCGGCACTGATGAATGGCTTCATACACATTGAACCCTGAAACACTTCTGGCAGAACCGGCTACAAAAGAACCGCTCTGGGTAAGTATGACGGTGGGTCTGTAATAGTGGTCAATAAGACGGGAAGCTACAATGCCAACCACCCCCTTGTGCCAGTGGGGCTGAAATAAAACCGTGCTTTTTCTGTTCATCATTACTTCATCACCCTTAATTAGCGCCAGGGCTTCTACCGTAATGTTCATATCAGCTTCTTTCCGATTGGTATTGTCTACATGCAACTGTTCTGCCCATTGAAGTGCTTCTTCATAGGAGGGTGATACGAAAGTCATGACTGCTTTTTTAGCATCATCCATCCGGCCTGCCGCATTGATACGCGGCGCAATCAAGAAAACAAGATTATTGATCTGCAGTTCCTTTTTGAAATCACTTAGGAATCTAAGTGCGCGGATACCAACATTCGGATGACTGTTAGCTTTTTTCAAACCATGGTACGCAAGTATACGGTTCTCCCCGCTCAACGATACAATATCCGCTGCAATTGCTGTGGCTACCAGGTCCAGATATTCAAAGGCTGTTTCATCCGGAAGCTGCAGCTCTTTGCAAAGGGCTGAAATGAGTTTGAACCCCACCCCGCATCCGCATAATTCTTTAAAAGGGTAATGACAGTCTTTTTGTTTGGGATTGAGTATCGCTACTGCCGGAGGCAGTTCTTCATCAGGCATATGGTGATCACAAACAATGAAATCAATGCCTTGTTCTGCAGCATAACGAATGAGTTCTATGGACTTGATCCCGCAATCCAAAGCAATGATAAGCGTATACTTGTTTTGCAGGGCAAATTCAATACCTGCCCTGCTGATTCCATAGCCTTCTCGGTAACGATGGGGAATATAAAAATCTACCTGAGAATGAAACTTTTTTATGAATTGGTACATGCATGCTACTGAAGTGGTACCATCTACATCATAATCTCCAAATACAAGAATGCTTTCCTGGGTGCTGAAGGATTGCAGAATTCGTGCTACTGCCCTGTCCATATCCTTCATTAAAAAAGGATCGTGAAGGTCAGTCAACTGCGGTCGGAAGTATTTTCTGGCTTCCTCAAAATTTTCAATTCCCCGCTGTACGAGAATCTCGCATAGGACCGGATGAATTTTTAACTGCTGGAACAAAATTTCCGTTTTGTCCTTATTAATGAGGGGAATTCTCCAGCGTTTTTGAATGGCCATGGAAGCTAATATTTTCGATCCGTTACAAAATTGACCAGTTCCTCAAATCCATTCCTGATCTCTGATTCCGGGAATAGATGTAATATTTGCAAAGCTTCCTTTTTATATTCATTCATTTTGTTGACCGTATACGCAATACCTCCGGTTTTTTCTACCACATCAAGGATGTATTTTACTTTCTCTTTGCGCTGATTTTCATTTTTTATGATGTAAATGATCTTTCTTTTAGTTTCCTTGTCCACATGGTCCAGCGTATAGATAAGTGGTAAGGTCAATTTTTTTTCTTTGATATCATTTCCGGTTGGTTTCCCAATGTTCTGGACGGAATAATCAAAAAGGTCGTCTTTAATCTGGAATGCAATTCCCACCTTTTGTCCAAATGCCTTCAACTGTTCTGCTTGGTCTTCATTATGGGTGGTAGACCAGATACCCGCTGCACACGCAGAGGCCAGTAGAGATGCAGTTTTGTTTTGAATAATTTCGAAATAAACAGCCTCATCAAGGTTCAGTGAACGCGATTTCTCCATCTGTAATAATTCTCCTTCGCTCATTTGTCTGACAGCATCTGAAAGGAATTTCAGAATTTTGAAATCATCATTGTCTAAGGAAAGAAGAAGTCCTTTAGCTAATAAATAATCGCCCACTAAAACAGAGGCTTTATTCTTCCATAAGGCGTAAACTGAGAAAAAACCTCTACGTTCCATGGCATCATCAACTACATCGTCGTGAACTAATGTAGCTGTATGTAAAAGCTCTACTAATGAGGCCGCTCTATAGGTAGATTCATTGACATCTCCGCCTAATCTTGCGGAAAGAAAAACGAACATAGGTCTCAATTGCTTACCTTTCCTTTTTACCACATACCTCATGATGCGATCCAACATGGATACATTGCTTTTCGCAGCATCTTTGAATTTATTTTCAAAGACCTTCAATTCATTTTCAATCAAATTAACGGGGAGCTTCATTCGTAATTGATTGGAAAGTTACAACTGCAAACCAATAATTTATGCGATGTGGTACAAGAATTGCACAAATCCGGCGGGCAAAAAAATGTATGAATAGAGGTGAAATACTTGGGAAAAAAATTTAAAGTTTGGTAATTGTACGTCAATATATATTTTTGCCGACGATTAGGACATTGTTTTTAAAATTTAATCAATAGTTATGGCAAGCAAAAAGTACTCATTTCTAACAGGAATTTTATGCCTGTTGGCGTCATACGGTTTTTCGCAGACCGGATATGATGTCATGGACTCATCCGTTGTTCCCTCCCGAAGAATGCCTCAGTATAGTGGTTTCAAACAAGGTGTTGAAAACTATCCGGCAAAACCAAGAAACATGTGGGAGATTGGTATCAAGGGTGGCATGTTCAATATTACCGGCGACGTTGCTTCCAAATTTGCACCTGGTTTTGGTGTTCATATCAGAAAAGCTTTTGGATATGTGTTTTCAGGACGGCTGGAATATGTATATGGTGTTCCTAAAGGCCAAAACTGGTTAAGATCTACAGGCTACCAGCTGAAAGGATCTAATCCCTGGCAGCAGTTGGGCTATGTAGGGGATGTTTTTTATAACTATAAGGCTAACGTACAGGACCTTTCACTGGAAGGAATATTTTCCTTGAATAATATTCGTTTTCATAAGGCCAAAACTGGCGTCAATTTTTACGCCCTTGCTGGTGTGGGAGGAATGATCTATGAAACTAAGATCAATGCACTTGGCAGTGACAATGCCCGCTATAATTTTTCCGGTATACCTCAGGGCACCTGGAAAACCAGGAAATCCACCAGGGATGCCATTAAAAACCTTTCTAATCACGACAAAACATACGAAACACGTGCTGAAAATCAGGGAGATCGTCGTCCAAAATTATTTGGCAAGACTTTCAAACCAGTCGGACATGTGGGTGGTGGTGTAGCCTTCAAACTCAGCAATAGGCTCAACCTCGCACTGGAGGATCGCTTTTCAATTGCTAAGGACGATTTGCTGGATGGTCAGCATTGGGCTGAGCAAGGAGATCTTACCAGAGATTACGATGCTTATAATTTCTTATCTGTTGGATTGAATATCAACCTGGGTTCGAAATCAGTGGAACCATTGTGGTGGCTGAATCCTTTGGATTATGCTTATCAGGAAATCCGCAAGCCAAAGTATATGATCCTTCCAAAACCAGTGTTGCCTGACAGTGACAATGATGGTGTTACGGATCAGTTTGATCTTGAACAAACACCTGCTAATACACCGGTTGATACTCATGGTGTGAGCCTGGATACAGATGGTGATGGTGTACCAGATAGTCGCGATAAAGAAAAAATAACACCTACTTATTGCCAGCCTGTAGATGCAGATGGTGTTGGTAAGTGTCCATGTCCTGATTCCACTTGCTGGCCTAAGGGAATGATGATGAATGAATGTGCTACTGCTTTAGGTTCATTGCCTAGTGTCACTTTCTCCAGTAATACATCTGTTACTTTGAGTAATGATGCTAAAGCGCTTCTGGCATCTGTAGCCGCTAGGCTTCGTCAGAATCCAACTTGCCGTGTGGTGGTGACCAGCTATTGCGCTTCTAATAAAGCAGAACAGCAGAGAAGCTGGGATAGGGTCAACTTCGTGATCAATTACATGGTTGATAAAGAAGGTATTACTGCAGACCGCTTCCTTTGGAATTATGGCCAGGAAGGTGGTGATTGCAATACCGTTGACCTCCGCGCAGCAGGAACAGACGAACAAGGTCAGACAACAGTTCCGGCTCCTCATCCTAACTTGAGCAAGGGTAAATAATCCTTGAAGATGATACAACGAAACCCTCCAACCGGAGGGTTTTTTTTGACCTGTCGTGAATTCTCATCAACTTTATAAAGTACCATGACAGAAAAGCTGGGTGCTTGCTGGCTTCAATTTTTCAAAATAAGAGGATCCGTGCATAAAAAGGTTCTTTTATCTAATTCTTAACGGGCCTGCACCCTGGAAATCTTTTATTATCCCAATATTTGCTTAAACGGTTAATTTTGCCCCTCTTTATGAAATTTATCCCGCTTTTTCTTCTTGCCATTTTATTTATTAGTTGCAACGGTTTCAACAAAGTGATTAAAAGCAAGGATAAAGAATACAAGCTTCGCATGGCTGAACAGTATTATGCTAAGAAAAAATATAATTATGCTCAGCAGCTGTATGAAGATGTGATGCCATTTTACAGGGGCAGGCCTGAATTTGAGGATATCTATTATAAATATGCTTATTGTGCCTATAACCAGAACGATTATGTAACTGCTGAAAATTTGTTTAAAACCTTTTTGGAAATCTATCCTAACAGTTCCAAAGCTGAAGAAATGGATTACATGAGGGCCTATACTTATTATAAGCAGTCACCCAAGCCAGAACTGGATCAGACCAACACTATAAAAGTGATAGGGATGATGCAGACCTTTATCAATACCCATCCGGGTTCAGAACGGAATAAGGAAGCTACCAGAATTATAGATATCAGCCGTCAAAAATTAGAAATCAAGGACAACCAGTCTGCCAAATTATATTATGATATGGGCCAGTTTCGGGCGGCCGCCGTATCTTTCAATACATTATTGAATTCCTATCCTGAGTCAGACAAGGCAGATGAATATAAAATGATGGCCATCAAATCTTATTTTCGCTTTGCAGAACTGAGCATAGAGGATAAAAAGGCAGAGAGGTTTGAAAAGGTGATTGAAGAATGCAATGAGTTCATAGACCGGTTTCCTCAAAGTCCATTTGCCCAGGATGTGGAACATTATTTAAGTCAATCTCAAAATAAAGTTAAAACATATACCAATGAGCCTGTTAAGAAGACAACTTAGTACGAGTACATCTAATAATATAGAAACACGGGATATCAATGAGTTGAAAAACAAAACAGGTAACCTGTACGAATCCATTGCGATCATTGCAAAAAGAGCCAACCAGATCAATATTTCTGTAAAGGAAGAATTGCATAATAAACTCGAAGAATTTGCCAGCCATACCGATTCATTGGAAGAGATTCATGAAAATAAAGAGCAGATAGAAATATCCAGGGCTTACGAGCGGATGCCCAATCCAGCACTTCTTGCCACACAGGAATTTATGGAAACCAAGATCTATCACCGCAAAAATGAAGAGCAGGACCTTTTCCAATAAATAACATTATCATCCTGGAAGGCGGTCCCCTACCCGGGACCGCTTTTATTTTTAAATAGTATTTTAGTACTTACATGGTAGCTGGCAAAAAAATCCTACTTGGCATTACCGGAAGCATTGCAGCTTACAAAACTCCTTTTATCGTACGCGAATTGGTAAAGGCTGGCGCTGAAGTTAAGGTGGTGATGACGTCTGCAAGTTTGGATTTTGTTTCCAAACTAACACTTTCAACACTTTCAAAGCAAACCGTTCATGACCAGCTATTTAAGGAAGGGGCATGGGCCAACCATGTGGAATTGGGCCGTTGGGCGGACCTCCTGCTGATAGCTCCACTGAGTTGTACTACACTAAGCAAAATGTCATCGGGATTGTGCGATAATCTTTTGATGTCCATATATTTTTCTGCAACGTGCCCGATTATCGTAGCTCCGGCTATGGATGAAGACATGTGGATCCACCCTGTGACTAAGGATAATATGAATAGGATCCGGGAACACGGATGTAAAGTGATACAGGTAAAACATGGTGAATTGGCCAGTGGTTTGATTGGAGAGGGAAGAATGGCGGAACCTGGTGAAATATTCTCTGAATTACAGGGATTCTTTGCCCGCTCACAGCAATTATCCGGGAAAAAAGTGCTCATCACCGCAGGACCAACACAAGAATCAATTGACCCGGTGCGTTTTATCAGCAACCATTCTTCTGGTAAAATGGGATATGCTATTGCAGAAGAAATGGCTGGCAGGGGAGCAGTGGTTACCCTGGTCACGGGTCCGGTATCCTTACGATGTTATCATAAAGGCATTCAGCTGGTGAAGGTCAAAACAGCTGAAGAGATGTTCGAAGCTTGTATGTCTTCCTCTGCTGACTATGATGTGGCAGTGATGGCGGCAGCCGTGGCAGACTATACTCCTTTGGTAACATCAGAGCAAAAAATCAAGAAGGAAGGTCCTGAAATGTCGGTGAAACTGAAGAAAACGAGTGATATTTTGAATAGCCTTGGAAGGATAAAATCAAAACACCAGCGGCTCATAGGTTTTGCACTGGAAACCAATAATGAAAACCAAAATGCTATAAAAAAGCTGAAAGATAAAAATGCCGATATGATGGTTTTAAATTCATTGAATAATGAAGGAGCAGGTTTTGGAGGTGATACGAACCAGGTCAGGCTGTTTTTCAAAAGCGGACAACAAAAGGACATTGAATTGAAACCAAAAACTGAAATTGCCAAAGATATTGTGGACGCTATAAATGAATTGTTATGAGGAAAGGGATATTTTTTTTGATAGTTGTCATTTGTATGTCTGCAATAAGTTCCGCACAGGAACTCCAGGCCAGGTTTTCCATCATGTCTGGAAAAGTGAATACGGGTGTAGATAAAAAAATATTTCAGACCCTGCAAACAGCTTTAACCAATTTTGTTAATAACAGAAAATGGACAACAGACGTATTCCAGCCACAGGAAAGGATCAAATGTAATTTTTTGCTAACTATAGATGAATCCCTGGGCAACAATGTGTTCAAAGGAACCCTTACGGTTCAGGCAGCAAGACCAGTATATAATACTTCTTATGAGTCACCCATCATTAATTTCCAGGATGGCGATATACAATTTAAATACGTGGAGTTTCAGCCTATAGAATTCAACGAAAACAGGATCCAGGGGTCCGATGCTCTTGTGGCCAATATTACGGCAGTTTTGGCCTATTACGTCAACCTCATTATTGGATTGGATTATGATTCCTTTTCACCACGGGGAGGAGATCCATACTTTCAAAAAGCGCAATACATTGTCAATAATGCACCGGAAACAGGCCAAATATCAGGCTGGAAAGCATTTGATGGCCTGCGCAATCGCTTCAAATTGATAGAAGGTCTGGTAGACAACAGGTATACTTTGATGCATGATGCGATTTATAATTATTACCGTACAGGTCTCGATCACTTTTATGAAAATGAAACCAATGGGAGAAATGGAATCCTTAACGCATTGAATTCCATGAATACGGTGAATACTGAAAACCCCAATTCCATGATCATCCAATTATTTTTTCAGGGCAAAAGCACGGAATTGATCAGAATCTTCAGCAAAGCTGAACCGGATTTGAGGAGCCGTGCAAAAGATTATCTGGTTAAACTGGACCTTACCAATGCGAATGCCTATAAGGAACTGAAATGAGCAGGTTCTATTTTGTGATAAATATTGTTCTGATGCAAGCATGTACCCCACCAGCTTCCAGAGATATTCTGGCACCTGAAAAAATGCAAAGTATTGTATGGGATCTGTTACGTGCTGATGAAATGGCAGGTTATTACGCAACCAGGGATACTTCGCTGAATCATTTGCGTACCTACACCGATTTATACCAATCGATACTCGAAATCCACCATATTACCAGGAATGATTTGAAAAAAAATATCCGGTATTATCAAGGTCATCCATTGCTCTTCAAAGTAATTCTGGATTCAGTACAGCATCTGGCTGAAAGACAACAAAGAAAGGCGGATAGTGCCACCTGGCTGAAACCTTCGGAAATCAATTCGGTTCATCCAGGTCCAAAATTGGACCCCGATACGTCTAAACAAAAAAACCGCCTCATTAAGTTTAAATAATTGAAGGGCAACTTAAGGACAGCTTCCCAGATACTGCAACCGATCGTTATTTTTGGATCCTGTAATTAAAATTATGAATAAAGTTTTCAGGGATGCGGATGAAGCCTTGCATGATATACAGGATGGCGCCACCATCATGCTCGGAGGTTTTGGGCTTTGTGGTATCCCGGAAAATTGTATCACAGCCCTGGTGAAAAGAAAAATTCATCACCTCACCTGCATTTCCAATAATGCTGGCATTGATGATTTTGGGCTCGGCCAATTGCTCCATACCAAACAGATCCAAAAAATGATGAGTTCTTATGTGGGTGAAAATGCAGAGTTCGAAAGACAGCTTTTGAATGGTGAATTGGAAGTTGACTTGATTCCACAGGGGACACTGGCTACCCGGATTCAAATGGCAGGAATGGGAATTCCAGCTTTCTTTACACCTGCCGGTGTGGGAACAGAAATCGGTGAAGGAAAAGAAGTGCGTGAATTTTATGGAAAAAAATTTTTGATGGAACATGCCCTGCATGCTGATTTTGCCTTAGTGAAGGCGTGGAAGGGCGACCGTTTCGGAAACCTTGTTTTCCGTAAAACAACCAGAAATTTTTCCACTTCCATGGCCAAGGCGGGACGGATTACCATTGCAGAAGTGGAACACCTTGTGGAGCCAGGAGAACTGGATCCCGACCATATACATGTAGCCAGTGTATACGTGCACCGGATTTTTCAGGGTCGTTCATATGAAAAAAGAATAGAGCGACAAACCATTAGGTTAGATCAGTCAATTAAATGAAAATAGATCCATCATACAGCTTCATTTTACATTCAATTCTACTCCATGGCATTAGATAAATATGGTATTGCCAAAAGAATTGCGCTGGAACTGAAAGACGGCATGTATGTGAACCTTGGCATTGGTATTCCTACACTGGTGGCCAATTATATCCCGAAGGGGATGTTCATTATGCTACAAAGTGAAAATGGTATGCTGGGTATGGGCCCTTACCCTGCGGCTCAGGAAATAGATGCTGACCTGATCAATGCAGGAAAGGAAACAGTTACGATTCTTGCGGGGGGATCCTTTTTTGACAGTGCAGAAAGCTTCGGTATGATCCGTGCCGGAAAGATTGACCTTACAGTGCTGGGAGCAATGGAAGTGAGTGAACAGGGTGATATTGCCAATTGGAAGATCCCGGGAAAAATGGTGAAGGGCATGGGAGGTGCCATGGACCTGGTGGCCAGTGCCAGGAATATTATCGTTGCTATGATGCACACCAACCCAAAAGGAGAATCCAAATTATTACCGCAATGTACCTTACCGCTTACCGGCGTAGCCTGTGTAAAGAAAATCGTCACTGAATTGGCTGTTTTGGAAGTGACTCAACACGGATTTAAATTACTGGAAAGGGCTCCGGGAGTTTCCGTAGAAGAAATAAAAATAAAGACTGCAGGGAAACTGATGGTGGAAGGCTCGGTGCCGGAAATGAACTTGGGCGGATAGTCGTTTACACAAACCTTCATTTTGTTTGACAAGAAACAAACAAAATATATTTTTCGCTGAAATAATTTTCTTCGAATAAACTGCTAATAGGAATAAGGTGAGGATGAAGCTTGCTTTCTTCCACCTCCCGGGAAAGATCTCCTCCTTTTAGACAAATTAACCCTGAGTTAAAATCGGAGGTTTTCACAGGCTCATTATTTTCGCTTACTGCATTATGGCCGGACTTTAATAAAGGCAGGCTCCATTTCCAAAGTTCTTTCAGCGGCGCTACTGCTCTACTGACGGCGAAATCGAATTTTCTTTTTGTAATTTCTTCCGCGCGAACTGCTTGTGAAGTAACATTATCCAAACCTAATGAAGATCTAAGGGCTTCCACCACCTTTATTTTTTTAACGATACTGTCAACCAGATGAAAATGCACATTCGGAAAAAAAATAGCCAGCGGGATTCCTGGAAAGCCACCACCCGTTCCAATATCTATTACTTCAACACCCGGAGGAAATTTGAAAGAAACTGCTATAGCAAGCGAATGGAGCACATGTTTTTCATACAGGCTGTTGATGTCTTTCCGTGATACCACGTTAATCTGTTGGTTCCATTCCTGATACAGTTTTTCCAGCGCTTCGAACTGAGTGCGCTGTTGATCTGAAAAATGTGTAAAATATTTAAAGAGGAGCTCCATCCAAAAAATCAGAATGTTTAGTTGTATCCTTTATAAGTACTGAATTCGCACAGTCATATTTCACTCAACTTCCCAACCTTTTGCCGCGGCCTTTTAAACCGTTTGGAGAGGAAGTAGCCAAAACCTGATGCTAATTCCATGTTTTACGTGGCTTTCTCCATAAAGAAGGGGCGAACATGATGTAATAAACAAACATCCACAGGTCCCAGACGAAGAACCATGAAAACAAATCTTCTTCACCTAGTTGTTTCATGGATTTTTTCCAGATAAAGGCCTGCACGCCCATCCTCAATACAAACGGTATAATAGGCCATCTCCAGTCAAATAAAACTAATGAGGCAACCAATAAAGGATAAAAAAAAAGAAAGGAAATGGTATACCCTCCCAATAACAATTGATCAGAAGCTTTATAAAATTTTCCGGTAGTATAGTGCCGGTATTTTTGTTTTTTCCAGTCTTTCCAGGTCTGGCGTGGCTTTGAAATGGTAAACGCTTCGGGATCTATAACCACAGAAGTATTGGATCCGGTGGCGACTCTGTTGATAAAAAGATCATCATCTCCACTGGGCATATGATTGATGGAAGAGAATCCTTTATTCCTGAAAAACAGGTCTTTCCGGTAGGCCAGGTTACGTCCAACCCCCATATAAGGCTTACCTGCTAAAGCGTATCCGAAATATTGCAAGCCGGTGTGAAAGGTTTCAAAGCGAATAGCTTTATTTAGAAAGCCCGTACCTTTTTCATAGGCACCATAACCAAGGACAACTTCGGTTCCACTATTAAAAGCATTCTGCATTTTAAAGATCCAGTGTTCACTGGCCGGAACACAGTCTGCATCTGTCAGTAAAACAATTTCATGCTTGGCTTCCTTGATCCCAATGGAGAGGGGAAATTTTTTACCTGCTATCATTTTAGCTTCCTGTGTAAGGTCAACTACTTGTAACTTCTTAAATTTTTTTTGAAGTTCTGCAAGAATGTATTTGGTATCATCGAGGGAATTATCATTGACTACGATAATTTCATGAGTCGTGGGATAGTTCTGGACAAGAATGCCAGGTAAATTTTTGGCGATATTTTCATCTTCATCTCTTGCACAGATGATTACAGAAACCGGATGTTGCTGGGAATGCTCCCTGGTTGCCGGTTGATAGGTGGCCACTCTTCTGAAAAAAAAGAGGTAATAAAACAGTTGTAAAACCGTGACGGCGATAAAGGCGTAAAAAACAATAGTACCCCAACTCAGAAGCATGATGACGAAGGTAGCAGCCGCAGGTATTCATAAATCCAGTGGGGGCAAATATTTATACCCTACCCGGTTTCAATAGGCACTATAGTATATTGCACTTATGCCCGCTCTGAATTTTGAATTGGCCGGATCCAGCCAAACCGCCCGCGCCGGGATCATCACCACCGACCATGGAAAAATTGAAACACCTGTTTTTATGCCGGTGGGTACCCTGGGTAGTGTGAAGGCTTTGTCGCAGCAACAGTTGAAAGAACAGGTCCGGCCACCAATTATCCTGGGAAATACCTACCATCTTTATTTACGCCCTGGCATGGAAACCATGCAGGAAGCAGGCGGTCTTCATCATTTTATGAACTGGAGCCTTCCGCTACTTACAGACAGTGGAGGCTTTCAGGTCTTTTCTCTTGCTTCAACACGGAAAATCAATGAAGAAGGTGTGCTTTTTCAAAGCCATATCGATGGTAGCCGCCATCTATTCACTCCAGAAAAGGTCATCGACATACAGCGGATCATCGGTGCTGACATCATCATGGCATTTGACGAGTGTCCGCCCGCTAATTCTCCTTTTAGCTATGCCGTGGATTCCATGCACCGCACCCATCGTTGGTTAGACCGTTGCAGTGATCATTTTTCCAACACCACGGACAAATATGATCATACTCAAAATCTTTTTCCTATTGTGCAGGGTGCTATTTTCCCCAACCTTAGAATAGAGTCGTGCCGGTATATTTCATCAAAAGAGGCACCTGGAAACGCCATTGGCGGGCTTAGTGTTGGAGAAACAGAACCGGTGATGTATGAAATCTGTCAGGTTTGTTGTGAAAATTTGCCTGCTAATAAGCCCCGTTACCTGATGGGTGTGGGCACTCCATGGAACATATTGGAATGTATTGGCCTGGGAATAGATATGTTTGATTGCGTAATGCCAACAAGGAATGGAAGGAATGCCATGTTATTTACTACGAAAGGGATCATCAATATTGACAATAAAAAATGGGAAAGGAATTTTTCACCTATAGATGAAGGCCTGGATTGTGATACCAGCCATTATTACAACAAATCTTATTTGCGACACCTGTTTAAAACAGGAGAAATTCTCGGATTGACCCTGGCCTCCATTCAGAATCTAGCTTTTTATACGTGGTTGGTAAAGGAAGCCAGAATTCATATACTGAAAGGCGATTTTATGAATTGGAAAAACGAAATCACCCCTATTCTAAAAGCCAGGTTGTAGGCTGGGTGTATGCATACAAAGTAATCTGCTGGCACAGTTACTTCCAAATCTTATCTTTTCTTTTCCGTTTTATATATTTACTTCGTTGAGCAATGATCACAAAGATTGACTGGTATATACTGAAGAAGTTTTTTATCACGTTTATTTTTTGCATGTTGCTTTTCACGGTTATTGCTGTTGCGGTAGATAGCAGTGAACACACAGATGATTTTGTAAAGTCCGGACTATCCACTTCTCAAATCATCAGACAGTATTATATTGGCTTTATTCCCTGGATATGGGGCCTGTTATATCCCCTTTTTGTATTCATTGCCGTGATTTTCTTTACCAGTAAAATGGCCCTTCGTTCAGAGGTAATTGCCATCATCGCCAGTGGTACCTCTTACAACAGGTGGCTGCGTCCCTATTTCATAGCGGGTTTAATTTTTGCCACCGGACTTTGGTTTGCCAACCGGTATGGTATACCGAAAGCCAATGTGATTAAAGGTACCTTTCAATCGAAGTATATAGACAATCCCGTGACGTCTCAAAACATGGCGAGTATATGTTCGGGGTGTATTTATAAGCGAATAGATTCCGTTACTTATATAGGCCTACGTAATTATGATACCTCTTTAAAAGCTGCCGGGCCTTTTTTCCTTGAAAAAATCAGGAATAATAAAGTCTATTTCAATTTAAGGGCTCAAAGAATGGAATGGGATACCTTAAAGAATAATTGGCGCCTCCTTTTGATTGTGCAGCGGACAGTAGACAGTATGCATGAAACTGTAGCCGAAATTCCGGTGATGAATATGGAGTTACCAATGAAACCTAAAGACTTGAGTAATGATGAATATTTAAAAGATAAATTGACAACACCTGAATTGGCAGAATTTATTAAAACCGAAGAAGCGAGAGGACGGGAGGGACTCGAAGCATACAAAGTGGAACAATACCGCAGGTCAGCCACGCCTTTTACGGTTTTGTTACTCTCATTGATTGGTCCCGTGATTGCAGGTCGCAGAACGCGTGGAGGAAGTGGCCTGCACCTGGCTATTGGAATTATTATTGCCGCAGTTTTCATGTTATCGGACAGGTTTTCAACCGTATTTGCGGTAAAGGGTGATGTTTCTCCAATGCTGGCGGCCTGGCTGCCCAACATCGCTTTTACTTTCGTAGCCTATCTGATTTACTTAAAGGCAGCAAAATAGACAGCTTGTAGTTCTTAGTTATAGTACAGTGCCAATTTTTTGTTGCCCCACGCTCATTCTATAACTTTAGGTCTCCTCAGCATCAATTTGAAATACAAATATTAGAATAATGGGAATCATTAAAGATAGGTTTAAGGAAAAGGCCGACAAAGTAGGAGGAGAAATCAAGGAGATATTGAAAGAACACGGCACGAAAAAAATTGGCGAAGTCCAGTTAGCCCAGATCTATCAGGGCATGAGGGGCATTACCGGACTGGTTACGGAAACTTCATTACTGGATGCCCAGGAAGGCATTCGATTTCGCGGATACACCATCCCGGAATTACAATTGAAATTACCTAAGGCAGAAGGAGGGTCAGAGCCCCGTCCGGAAGGGTTGTTTTATCTGATGCTTGTGGGAGACCTTCCTTCGGATGATGATGTACAGCATGTCACCTCTGTATGGCAGCGCAGAAGCCATGTCCCCAATCATGTTTTTGCTACCATTGAAGCTTTGCCGCCTACCACGCATCCGATGACGCAGTTTGTTGTGGCGGTGATGGCACTTCAAACCGAAAGTCAGTTTTCCAAACGGTATGCTTCGGGCATGAATAAAAAAGATTATTGGGATGCGGTGTTTGATGATGCGATGGATTTAATCGCCCGCCTTCCAAGAGTAGCTGCATATATCTACAGGAGAAAGTATAAAAATGGTGACCATATCCAACCCAATGGTTTGCTGGATTGGGCGGGTAATTTTGCGCACATGCTGGGCTACCAGGCTGAAGGATTTAAAGAACTCATGCGTTTATACATGACCATCCATGCTGATCATGAAGGTGGTAATGTATCCGCTCATGCTACCCATCTTGTTGGTTCCGCACTTAGTGACCCCTACCTTAGTTTCGCAGCAGGAATGAATGGTTTGGCAGGTCCCCTTCATGGACTGGCCAATCAGGAAGTAGTAAAATGGATTTTTGAAATGCGGGATGAACTTGGAACCAACATTCCATCCAAGCAACAAATAGAAGAATACGTAAAGAAAACATTGGGTGATGGTAAAGTGGTTCCTGGTTATGGTCACGCAGTGTTGCGGAAAACAGACCCCCGTTTCACCGCCCAGATGGAATTTGGGAAAAAGCATATGCCGGATGATCCATTGGTGCAGACCGTATGGAATATTTACGAGGCAGTTCCCCCCATACTTCAATCGCTTGGTAAAATAAAAAATCCATGGCCGAATGTGGATGCGCACAGTGGGGCATTGTTGGTACATTTTGGAATGGTAGAATATGAGTTTTACACTGTTCTTTTTGGAGTCAGCAGGGCACTTGGAGTACTGGCAAGCCTTTGCTGGGACAGGGTCTTGGGTTTCCCTTTGGAAAGACCAAAGTCTGTGACTACGGAACTGGTTAAAAAATGGTTGAAAGGTGAAGATGAGATATGGGGTGAATAAGCAGGCTAATAGTTAGATGTACTTATACATTAGTTCCTAATAATTAGGTGAAAGCTGCCTCCGATGGGTCTCAAAAAAAATTATCTAAGGATTTGAGACTGATAGGTTTTTCCCAGATAGTTAGCTTAGCACCATCCAATTCTGTAGGCATAGTAGGCCTGAATGCACTGATCAGGTGAAACTGGATCTCTGGAAA
>JANLYU010000047.1:0-6762 GCA_031365785.1 Flavisolibacter sp.
TGGCAGATAAAAAAGCAGCGGTTGAACAACTTGCAGATAGGTTTTCTTTTATTGATATCAATCGGGTGGGCATCTGCGGCCACTCAGGGGGTGGGTTTATGAGCACCGCTGCCATGCTGGTTTAACCGGATTTCTACAAAGTGGCGGTTTCTTCATCAGGAAACCATGATAACAGTATTTATAACAGGTGGTGGAGTGAGAAGCACCATGGGGTAAGGGAATCTATTGGGGAAAAGGGTGACACCTCATTTGCTTACTCCATTGAAAAAAATCCTGACCTGGCCAAAAACCTGAAAGGACATTTATTGTTGACAACCGGTGATATTGACAATAATGTGCATCCTGCCAATACGATCCGGATGGCCAATGCGCTGATCAAGGCCAATAAACGTTTCGACTTTTTACTGTTACCCGGCCAGCGCCACGGTTACGGTGATATGACGGAATATTTTTTCTGGAAAATGGCGGATTATTTCAGTCAGTATCTTTTGGGCGACTGGGATCATTCCGTGAATGTGACAGAAATGGATCGCGAGATGGAACAGGGTGGAAAGAAAAAGTAGGTGAGAAAACGAAGAATGATCAGGGATTGGTTTTGACGATTCACAAGTTTTTACTTTTCACGACTTTAACTAATAGAGAACAATTTTGTGGAATAGCTGGTGTTATTACGATATGAGAGCAAGGTGTCTATTTTTATTTTTCATCTATTTAATAACGGTTAACACGCATGCCCAGGTAGCTTCACTGCCAGTGGAGAGGGAGGTTGAAATTGCTACTTTGAATCCGGCAGAACTGATTCAGCTGGTCAACCAGTTTCGTTCAGCTGGTTGCCAATGTGGTGATACCAGGTTTGGACCAGCCCCTCCGGTTACCTGGAATAACCAACTGGAAGCTGCCTCCCTTAATCATTCCAAAGTAATGTTTCGAAAAAATAAATTAAGCCATATCGAACCAAATGGTTCTACTGCGGGCGAACGTATTAAACAGGCGGGTTACCAGTGGAAGTCTTATGGAGAAAACATCGCTCAGGGTTTTACAAGTGAAAAGGAAGTCATCCAGGGATGGATGAAAAGCCCTGGCCATTGTAGAAATATCATGAACAGAAACTTTACAGAAATGGGTGTGGCCCGGGCTGGTAATTACTGGACACTGGAAATAGCCACGAAATAGGGAACCCCTAAGGCCCGGTTCATATATTTTGAAAGTAGGTGGTAAAGATTTCGTTCGTCAAATTCACATTTTTCTTCAAGACTTTATGGCTCCAATAAATGATCAGCCTGTAGAGTAGTGTAAAAAACTTACACACCTGTTCTAATTCAAAACAGCTTTCAGAGCTCTTCTTATCTTTGCGCGCATGGCAACAGATCATTTTCAGTCACCTGATTATTACTTGGTAGATGAATTACTCACTGAAGAACACAGGTTGATCCGCGATACGGTAAGAAATTATGTCAAAAAAGATATTTCTCCGATTATTGAAGACTATGCCCAGCGAGCAGAGTTCCCTCAACAGATCGTGAAACAGTTAGGAGATTTGGGTTGTTTTGGTCCCACAATTCCTCATGAATATGGTGGTGGGGGTCTGGATTATATCAGTTATGGACTGATGATGCAGGAACTGGAACGGGGCGACAGTGGTGTCAGGTCCACAGCCTCCGTTCAGGGATCTTTGGTCATGTTTCCTATTTATGCCTATGGAAGTGAACATCAAAAAAGAAAATTTCTTCCCAAACTTGGAAGTGGTGAATGGCTGGGTTGTTTTGGATTAACGGAACCGGATCATGGAAGTAATCCAGGTGGCATGCTCACTCATTTCCGGGAAGAAGGCGACCATGTCATACTCAATGGAAGTAAAATGTGGATCAGCAATGCTCCCTTTGCTCAAGTAGCTGTTGTGTGGGCAAAAGACGAAGCAGGAGAAATTCGTGGGTTGGTTGTTGAAAGAGGCATGGAAGGATTTTCTACACCTACTACACATGGAAAATGGAGTTTAAGGGCTTCTTCTACTGGTGAGTTGGTTTTTGATCAGGTAAAAGTTCCGAAAGAAAATATTTTTCCAGACATCAGGGGTCTGAAAGGTCCTTTAGGTTGCCTGACCAAAGCGCGGTATGGGATAGCCTGGGGCGCACTGGGGGCTGCTATGGATTGTTATGATACCGCCCTCCGTTATAGCAAAGAGAGGATCCAGTTTGATCGGCCCATCGGCGGATTTCAGTTACAACAAAAAAAACTGGCTGAAATGGTCACTGAGATTACTAAAGCACAATTACTCGTTTGGCGTTTAGGTAGTTTGATGAATGAAGGCCGCGCCACGGCCCAGCAGGTATCCATGGCTAAAAGAAATTCGTGTGAGATCGCTACTCATATTGCCAGGGATGCTAGGCAAATGCTGGGAGGGATGGGCATTACAGGGGAATACAGTATCATGCGCCATATGATGAACCTGGAGAGTGTTATCACCTATGAAGGAACTCATGATATTCACCTGCTCATAACAGGTATGGATGTTACCGGCCTCAATGCATTTAAATAAATGGTGGCGATCAAATGCGTGCGTTGTTGTTATTAGTAAAAGATATGGAATGAAAATATTTTTGATCGGATTCATGGGGTGTGGTAAAACACATTGGGGAAAACTGCTTAGTGAAAAATTAGGTGTACCCTTTTTCGACCTTGATGAAAAAGTGGTAGAGCAGGAAGGTAAGATGATCAATGAAATATTTAATAATGAAGGAGAAGAATACTTCCGGATGTTGGAAAAAGATGTGCTTCATAGGTTGACTGAAAGTCATGAAACTTTTGTCATGGCTTGTGGTGGAGGTACCCCATGTTATTTCAATACAATAGATTACCTGAAGAAACATGGTACGGTTGTATGGATTAATTGTTCAACGGATTGCTTATACCAGCGCTTGATTGAAGAGAAAGATCAGCGCCCGCTGATCAGCATGATTGCGAATGATGAATTGAAGTCTTACATCATCAAAAAATATTCGAGCAGGAAAATCTTTTATCAGCAGGCAAATGTTATTTTGCCTGAGGAACATGTAACCCTTGAAAATATGCTCAATAAAATCTTCCATGCAAACGCTTAACATGCATAAAACCTTTCTGGTTATAGGAACTATTTTGGCCGGTCTTGCCGTGGCTTTGGGAGCTTTTGGAGCTCATGGCCTTCGCAAACTGGTCAGTGCAGAAACTGTGGCAGTGTACCAGACAGGGGTGCAATATCAGATGTATCATGCCATGGCCCTGATAGTAATCGGAGTTCTTGCAGATCGTATAGCTACCAGTTTTTCGGGCTATGCGGGATTTTTTTTTATAGGTGGGATCATTCTTTTTTCGGGTTCCCTGTACCTTATTTCATCATTCAGGGCCTTATCCCGGGCAGTACCTGTGGCCATCAATTTCTTGACGCCCCTGGGAGGATTATTTTTTATTTTGGGTTGGATCATGTTGCTGGTGGCAGTAGCAAAAAAATAATGGTTTATTTGTAGTTAGACTTGCTTCCCATGGGCATATCCTTATGGGATCATTATCTTTGTTCATATGGCTAACAAGCTAAAAAAATCCTCTACACCTAAAGGTCCTGCTGAAAAACAAGGGAAAACTGAAAAAGCCGAAAAGACTTCTAAAGTACCTGTTTCATTCAAAGCAGACAGGGAAGAAAAATTGGACCTTAAAAAACTCGCTCATGATGAACGTACCTGGAAAATAGTGGGTACAATTTCCTTACTTATTTCCATTTTTCTTTTGATCGCTTTTATATCCTACTTATTCACCTGGAATGAAGACCAGTCGCAGGTGATGAACAAAGGTGTGGCTTTCCTTTTCGCGGATCGTGATGCTACAAAGGTGTCTAACCTTTTAGGCCGGCTGGGAGCTTTTTCATCGCACCACCTCATTTATGGTGGATTTGGAATAGCCTCTTTCCTCTTTTGCACTTTCTTTTTTGTAGTAGGCATTAACCTTTTGCTGAGACGCAGGGTATTTTCTATCTGGCGCAATCTAAAATATGTAACCATCGGCTTACTCATTGTTTCTGTAACGTTGTCTTTTTTATTTTCATCTGCCAATTTTCCTTTCGGAGGAAGTGTGGGTGATATGATTAGTTCATGGCTCGTCAATTTTTTGGGAATGATAGGTACCGCCGCACTATTACTCGTGGTTGGCATTTCTTATCTGATCTGGCAAATCAATCCATCTTTCAATATAAATTCCAGAAAAGAGTTCCTACCAAATGAGCCGGAAGACCGGTCTGTATTTCCTCACTCAGAAGCAACTGTGGCTGTTCCAAATAATGTGAATACTCAAGAGGAGTTGAATCATCCCAATACGCTGAGGGCCGAGGGAGCAATGGTCATCAATATGAATTCTGATCCATCTACAGAGCTTGTCATGAATGATAAGGATGACGAAGATGTCAATTCCGGTACACCTGTCTCTCCAAATGAAATGATCCAGGAAATTTTACTCAGGGATGAATTCCACCTCAGTGAAACGGCGTTGCCCATTCCTGCGAAACAAAAAAAAGAAGATGAAAATCTGGAACTGGAAATCCGCACCAGTGGTGAACTGACCCAGGAAACCGAAGAAGAAAAGAAATATAGTAGCCTGCCACCCTATGAACCTACATTAGACCTGCGTGATTATAAATATCCGAAGGTGGAACAGCTGGAAGCGCACGGAAGTGAAAAGATCGTCCAGGATCCCGCTGAACTGGAAGCCAACAAAAACCAGATCATCAACACCCTGAAGAACTACGACATCATGATCCAAAAGATCAGTGCCACTGTGGGTCCAACAGTTACGCTTTATGAGATCGTTCCCGCAGCCGGCGTACGAATTTCGAGGATTAAAAACCTTGAAGATGACATAGCCCTTAGTCTCGCTGCGCTAGGCATACGCATCATTGCACCTATTCCTGGAAAAGGAACCATTGGAATTGAAGTGCCCAATCATAAAAAGACAGTAGTAAGTATGAAAACACTATTGTCGTCAGACAAATTCGTCAACAGTACCCATAGCCTTCCCATTGCTATTGGAAAAAAGATAGATAATGAAAATTTTATTGTAGACCTCACCAGCATGCCCCACTTGTTAATGGCAGGCGCCACCGGCCAGGGTAAATCCGTGGGATTAAATGCTATTCTTGTTTCACTGCTGTATAAAAAACATCCCTCTCAGCTGAAGTTTGTTTTGATTGATCCAAAGAAAGTGGAACTGAGCGTGTACCGCCATATTGAAAAACACTTCCTTGCCAAACTGCCGGGAGAAGAAGATGCCATCATCACGGATACCAAAAAAGTGATTCATACGCTCAATGCATTATGTATTGAAATGGATAACCGTTATGACCTGCTGAAAGAAGCAGGCGCCAGGAATATCAGGGAATACAACGACAAATTCATCAGGCGACGGCTCAATCCTCAAAAGGGCCATCAATACCTTCCTTTCATTGTGCTGGTTATTGATGAATTTGCAGATCTGATCATGACGGCCGGCAAGGAAGTGGAAATGCCCATTGCACGGCTGGCCCAGCTGGCAAGGGCCGTTGGCATTCACCTCATCATAGCAACCCAGCGTCCTTCTGTGAATATCATCACCGGAACTATCAAAGCAAATTTTCCAGCAAGAATCGCCTTCAAGGTATCATCCAAGATAGACTCCAGGACCATTCTGGATGCAGGAGGAGCTGAACAGCTGATCGGCAAAGGAGACATGCTTATATCCTATAACGGAGAGATCACACGCTTGCAATGCGCTTTTGTAGACACTCCGGAAGTAGAAAGAATTGTTGACTTCATTGCAGATCAAAGAGGGTATCCTCAGGCGTTCATGTTGCCGGAATACATAGATGAAAAAGAACTGGAGGGAAGAGATTTTGATGCTTCTGACCGCGATCCGCTTTTTGAAGATGCAGCGCGACTGATCGTTCAAAATCAGGTGGGTTCCACTTCATTGTTGCAAAGAAGGATGAAGCTGGGATATAACAGGGCTGGACGCCTGATGGATCAGCTGGAAGCAGCAGGCGTTGTAGGAGCCAACCAGGGTAGCAAAGCAAGGGAAGTGTTAATTAAAACCGAATCGGAATTATTGGAATATCTTCAAAGCATAAGCTAACGTTAAGAATCAAATCATTACTAAACATCGGTACATTGCTTGCCTCTAATGAGCATCATTACATTTATAAAGTCTTCATCAAATCTACCTTTATGATTAAATTTTTTACTTTTTTAACATTTGCATTTTTTGGCTTTTCTGCCCTTGCACAGACAGTGAAGAATCCTACTGCTAACGACCCGGCTGCAAAAAAGATCCTAGATGGTGTGAGTTTTAAATTTAAAAGTTTCAAAACTCCGACGGCCAGTTTTACCTACAAAGTTGAAAATGCCCAGGGAAAAGCATTGTCTACGAAGAAAGGTACGGTGATCATGAATGGTAATAAATACAAAGTGGCAATGGATGGTCTTGAAATCTATTCGGATGGAAAAACTACCTGGAATTACGACCGGTCATCCAATGAAGTAACCATCAATAATGTGGATGGTTCAGGCAATGCAATGACACCTCAAAAATTACTGACTAATTTTTATGATAAGGATTTCTTTTATAAATATAATGGCGACAAAAATGAAGGTAACCGGAAGGTTCAGGAAATTGAATTAACTCCTACAGACAAAAGCAAGCCTTTTCATAAAGTGTATTTGCTGATCGATAAAAATGCCAACAGTATCTACAGTGCAAAATTTCTGGAAA
>JANLYU010000083.1:0-1892 GCA_031365785.1 Flavisolibacter sp.
GCTGGAGATCGCCGGGGAATTTCCCTCCATCAATGAATCGGTAAGCAGCGGTGATTTCGACTTTACGGTACTTGAGGTGGAAAAAAACAGGATCAAATCCGTGCAGATATTCATCAATGACAAAAGAAATGCGAATTAATTACAGCTTTCTGATGGGTATCATGCTGGTTCTGGGCAGTTGTTCTGGCAATTCTGATTTTGTGGCAAAGCCCAGGGGTTATTTCAAGATCAGCCTTCCTCCCAAGAAGTACCAGTTGTTTAATACCCCGGAATTTCCTTATTCTTTTGAATATCCGGTTTACGGAAAAATTACACAGGATTCTGTTTTTTTTGAACAACGTCCGGAAAATCCTTTCTGGATCAACATAGATTTTCCTCAATTCAACGGGCGCGTTCACCTTTCTTACAAAGAAATAGGCATCAATAAATTCGATTCATTGGTCAATGATGCTTATACTATGTCGTACAAACAGCATACGTACAAAGCTTCCAAAATTCAACCGGAACCCTTTATCACCCCGAATGGAGTGGCTGGAGTTTATTTTACGCTGAAAGGGAATACAGCTACGGCCAATCAGTTTTATGCAACCGATTCGGTCAAGCATTTTTTGAGAGGTGCCCTCTATTTTTCTGTAACACCAAACGCTGATTCACTTCTTCCTGTAAACAATTTTTTAAAAAAAGATGTGGAGCATTTGATAGAGACCTTGAGATGGAGATAACGAAACCACAGTCATCAAATGAAATTCGAATTCATTGGTTTTCATGCAGAATCACACTTGTTATTATTTGACTAAAATTGGTTTTCCTATTCATTACAAAAAATCTCATTACCAGTGATTAGATGCTAGCACCATTTCAGTATTTTCTATTAATTTGACCTGACGAAACACTGTTATGAGTAAATTCATTCCTTTTCTTGTATTGTTCCTGGGCCTTTATTGCCATGCGCAAAATCCAGTGGTGGATTCATTAAAAAACAGATTGTCAAGGGCCAGCAGCACTGAATTAAGAATTGAGCTGCTCGGAAAAATATCGCGCAATTTAATGAGCACCAATATACCAGAGGCAGACAAATACGCAGAACAAATGAGCCGTGAAGCAGAATTATCAAGAGATAGGCAACTAATGGTCAAATCCCTGCTGAATCAGGGCGACAGGTGTAGTTTCTTTTACTTCAAAAAAGATTATGTTCAAAAATCAATCAGTTATTATAACCAGGCATTGGAACTGGCACGCGAGAATGACCTCGATAAGGAATCAGCAAAGGCATTCCTAGGTCTATCAGGAATTTATGCAAGTGTTCCTGAATTGGACAAAGCCCTGAATTATAGTTCACAGGCTCTTGGAATAGCTTCCTCTTTAAACAACGATACTTTATTGGTGAGTGCCTATAATACCTATGGGATGCTTTACCTATTGAAAAAAGATAGAATACTTTCTTTACGAAATTACCTGGCTGCGCTGAAGATCGCAGAAGAAAATAAGAACAGCAGCCTGATGCGCATCTGTTATGGTAACCTTTCCCAATTTTATGCTGACATCAAAGAATATGACAAGGCAATTGATTTTGCACAAAAGTCTATGAATGAATTACCAAAGATGAAATCTGAAAATGAAAAAGTTTTACGTGTGATCGATTTGTTTACGATGGGTAATCTTTATGTACAGAAAAAGAATTTTGAAATGTCATCTTATTATTTTGATCAATCCATTCACCTGGCAGATTCGATCAATAACGCAACATTAAAAATGCCCGGCTATCAGGGCTTGCTTCAGCAATATGTACAAGCCAACCAGCCTCAGAAGGCACTTGATTTTTTGAATTCCCGTAATGATCTGAAACAATTCATTACAAACATGGGATCTGGTTATATGATAGATGGGTCATA
>JANLYU010000249.1:0-2806 GCA_031365785.1 Flavisolibacter sp.
ATTTTTTGAGCACACAGGTAGATAAAACTGCCAATAAAATGGAAGCTTCCAGTGCAGAATTCATCGACGTGCTGCAGGAGCCAACTAAATAATTGAAACTGGGGCTTTCAGATTAATCAAGCGCAAATGAACATTCGTAGAAAATTACGGGCACATACAGAGGTACATACTGGACCATTGAATGATATCCTCTTTATACTTCTGTTGTTCTTCCTGATTGCTTCCACTCTGGCAAATCCCAATGTGATCAGGGTCAACAACCCCAAGGCTTCCAAGGATATGAAAGTAAAACAGAACATTGTAGTTTCCGTCAACAGGGAGCACCAGTATTTCCTTGGCCAAACACCAGTGAGTTATGCTGCCCTGGATACCCTCTTAAAAATACAAATTGAAAATGCCAGGAGATATATTGATACACCTTCTGTGGTGATCAATGCAGACACGATTGCTTACTGGGGTGAAATCGTCCGGATCATGAGCGTAGCCAAAAAATATAATGTAAAGGTTGGCGCGAATGTGAAATAAAAATTGACGAGCCAAAGCAACATGTTTGATCAGTTTTCAAAACTCCAGGAATAGCGTGAACAATAGGCCCTTATCTTTCCACCTTTACCATTCTTTCTTTTCCCTGCATATCCTTTCTTACTTCTATGGTTCTATAGCCTTTACTGGTAAATAAATGAACCACCTCTTTTGCCATTGCTTCATGAATTTCCATGTACATACTTCCTTTCTGGTGTAAACTTAAAATACCAAAATCCGCTATCGCCCTGTAAAAAATAAGGGCATCCTGATCTGGAACGAAAAGCGCTTCAGGCGGTTCGAAATGTACCACATTGCGATCTATTTGATCCTTTTCTTTTATAGGAACATAAGGTGGATTACTCACGACTATATCCACTGAAGGCAGCTGCTTTCGTTGCAGTTCATCTAAAAAATCCATGACTACGAAGTCTGCGCGCACATTTAAAGAAGCTCCATTTCTTCTTGCCACACTGATCGCTTCTTCACTTTGATCACAACCCCATACTTCAGCCCGTGAGATGGCTTTTTTCAGTGAAAGTGCAATACACCCGCTGCCGGTTCCCACATCAAGGATCTTTAACAGCGAGGTTTGATCAGCTTTTACTGCGCCGCGGTCAAAAACATTTTTCCCGGATGAAAGCACGTCTCTAACGATCCAGTCAACCAATTCTTCCGTTTCCGGTCTGGGAATCAAAACATGGTGGTCTACAAAAAACTCCATTTTATAAAACCAGCATTTTTGAAGGATGTATTGTATGGGTTCATGAGTTTTCAATCGTTCCAGCATCTTTCCCATTTTATCCACCTGCATCAGGGTTAGTTCGTTCCCCTTTTGAAACTGAATTTCCGAATATGACCATCCGGAAATTTCTTTTAAAGCAAGTACAGCGATACTTTTTGCTTCACCAGTATTATAGATACCTGAAAGTTGTTGACAGAGATATAGTTCCGCGTCAGATAGTTTCATGTGTACAAACTTACCTTTCTTTATTTTTACCTCCTTGGAATCACACGAAAAATACATGAGCAGATGTTTGTTCCTTGCACACATCGGAATGGAGTACACCGCACCCAATCCAATGGTAGGCGCTGTATTGGTTCATGAAGAAAGGGTGATTGGCGAGGGATTCCATGAACGATATGGTGATGCTCACGCGGAAGTGAATTGTATCCGGTCTGTGAAGGATGCCGACAGGCACCTGATTCCTCTTTCAGTGCTGTATGTATCCCTGGAACCCTGTAATCATTTCGGACAAACACCTCCCTGCACAGACCTCATCATCCGGGAAGGAATTCAAACTGTAGTGGTGGGCTGCCGGGATCCTTTCCTGGGTGGTAATTCCAGTGAAAGAGGTATAGAAAAACTAGCGGCTGCGGGTATCCGTATTATTTCCGGAGTAATAGAAAAGGAGTGTATCCATTTAAATCGGCGATTCTTCACTTACCATAACCAACACCGGCCCTTCATCATTTTAAAGTGGGCACAGACGATGGATGGAAAGTTGGGCTTTTCAAAAAGAACCCCATCCAACTCCATGAACACCTTTCCATCCAGACTGATGATCACTAATCCAATGACCGACAGAATCGTGCATCATTGGCGAAGTACAGAAATGGGTATTCTTGTTGGAACCAACACCGCCAGGGAAGATGATCCACAGCTTTCCAACCGGCTATGGCCAGGCCAACAACCGATAAGGATGGTGATTGATAAACAATTATCACTTCCTCCATCCATACAACTTCTCACAGGCCAACCACCCACTATTGTTTTCAATTATCATCAACATTCCATTCCCCATCCCATGTCTATTAAGGAACTGCGTAATGCCGGATTGATGCATTATCAAATAAAAGAAGGAGAAAGTCTGGCTCAACAAATTGCCACAGCCCTCTTTCAATTAAAAATATTATCTGTTCTCGTGGAAGGTGGGGGTCAATTATTACAGTCCTTTATTGATGAAGGCTTGTGGGATGAAGCCAGACAAATTACCAATGAATCACTTTTTCTCCACGATACCAAAGGAATTTTGGCTCCCCTTATGATCCACCATGATATTGTTTCCACACTCAACATTCATCCCGATGTCATCCGGATTTATAAAAATAGCAGGGTGCACCAATGAATTCTTTTCAAACTGAACCCTGGCACCGCATCAGAGAGACATCCTTTTTTTCAGATTGGCATCAATGGCATCCAGGAATTCTTCTGTATACAGGTAGTCCTTGCCATGTTCTGCTTTTGATTTTATAGTAAGTGCAAGGTCCTTAGTCATCTTTC
>JANLYU010000092.1:0-2161 GCA_031365785.1 Flavisolibacter sp.
TTTTTCGCAGCGCCCCCACCCATCACATCATAGGAATACGCACCAAGACTGAAAGGATCACTTGCCCAATTAACAACTCTTGAATCTTTTAAATGAGATTTTAAAAAACTTTGATCAAGCTTGAATACCTGCGCTAATGAGTGGATAGCTACTTGTAAAATCAATGCATTGTCTTCATGTTTCAATTTTTCTGCATGGGGGCCTGCACACCAGCCGGTAATCACCGAGGCTTCTTTAGGATAACAGGTCCACCAGGTTGGGATGCTTTCAGATGAAAAAATAAATCCTGCCCTGCTGAGGTCTTTGCCCTGTGTATAATTTTTATTTCTCCAAAAGGGCTCATGAAATTGAAATATAATTTTAATCACTGATCCAAATCCTAATATTCTTGATGCTGCCATTTTTTGTGTCAGTACTGGAAAGAACCGGATGGATTCAGTCTGTAGCAGACCCACGGGCACGGTGATGATTATTTTTTGAGAAAAAAACAGGTGCTCCTCGCAATGAGTGGTCACACGGTCCTCTTCCCAATGAATTTCCTTTACCGGATCAGATAAAAAAAACAAAACGTTTTGTTGAAGACATGCTTTGTAGAGGTAATCGATCAGGCTACCATAGCCTGCTTCCAGCCTGAATTGTTTTTTATCTCCTACTGAAAGGTCATCCCTGAGGGCATAGGTGCTGGCTTTTTGAATATCTGCCGCATCATATCCTTCTACATAGTTCTTCAAGGTGAAACGCATTTCTTCATACCGGTCTTCCTGAAGGTAATTTTCTAAAAATGCGGCAACACTAATGTCTTTTTTTAATTGTTTGAATCGCTGCTGGAGGAGGTCCTCATCTTCAATGAAATGATCTTGTTGTTGCAACTGACCATCCAGCTGTTGCCAGACCTCAGCAAAAACTTCATAATAAGAAGCATTCGCTTTCTCCAGAAGTTTTTTGGTAGGCTCCAGGTCGCCATGAATGAACTCCGCGCCGAGTTCTACCGGTAATTGGAAATTTGGGTCGTTCAGGGTATGTATCCTTCCCCCAACTCTGTCTCTGGCTTCCACCACCGCCACTTTCTTACCCGTGAGCGCCAGTTCAAGTGCTGCCTGCAGGCCACAGGCACCGGCCCCAATCACCACTACTTCAAAGCTTAGCTCCATACACCAATTTATCCGGGAGTTGATATAGGTTTCTTGTATACCTTTTCACCTGCCCTGATGGCCACATTTAAATGGTTTTCTTGAGGCGGTATCGGACAGTGATACACACCGCTTACATAGGCGCAATAGGGGTTGTAAGCTTTGTTGAAGTCAACCAGAACCGTGTTATTTAATATTTCATCCGTTGTGAGGTCTAGATATCTTCCACTTTCATAGGTCTCCACACCCGTCGTAATATCAGTAAATGGCAGGAATAGATAATTTTTATACTGGTCATTGACCAGGAGGCTTTGCGACTGGTACAGGTTCAACTGAACTGCGGTGTCATGAATCCTGAAATGGAGAACGGCATAAACCCTGTAGGTCTGGACTTCACTGCCTGAAGTTTTTATTTTGAACCAGTTACCATGTTCCACCCGTTCTACCTGTGCAACTACCCTGAAACTATTATCGGGTTGATAAAATTGCAAAAGTTTTTTATCATCACCTTTCACTACTTCATGGTGTTCGACATAATTTTTAATGAACATAGTAGTGGAATCCCTGAAGCTTTTTTGTGCCACTGCAGTCCCCATCAGGAAACTGTAACTAAGGAGCAATAACGCGAATTTCATTGGTTTGGGTTATGGGATGTCCAAGAATTTTAATTGGCAATGATCAGCTCATCATCAGCACATTCACACTTCTCTGAAGGATGTTAAAGGCAATTTCAGCCATCAGGTTCTCTTTATCCAAAGTGGGATTAACTTCTGTGATTTCGAAGCAACATACTTTTCTGTTCTGCATAAATTTACTGATCAGGTCTTCCGCTTCCCTTTCTCTCAGGCCATT
Organism: Flavisolibacter sp.; assembly: GCA_031365785.1. Lineage (GTDB taxonomy): Bacteria > Bacteroidota > Bacteroidia > Chitinophagales > Chitinophagaceae > Flavisolibacter. The sequence continues at coordinate 1,983 of JANLYU010000092.1, forward strand.
GCTCACCGGTGTACCCGTGCCTTTACTGATAGACGAATCCAGGCTGTCCACGTCAAATGAAATATAGATGTCACTGCAATCACTCAGGTAGCGCAGTACCGCGCGTACAATATTTTCAACACCCTTGCTGCGTACTTCCTTTGTAGTAAACACCTTCATTTCGTATTTATCTATCAGGC
>JANLYU010000095.1:0-8258 GCA_031365785.1 Flavisolibacter sp.
TACGCGCGGCCTGTTCAAGACCATTAACCTGGACCTTCGTAGCTACGGACGTCTTTCTATGTTCATTCATGCGGAATCAGCTAAGCAGCCAGGAACTGATATTGCCAATGACGAGCTCAATGCAGTGATCAGATTAGGAAATGACTTCGTGAGCAATTATTATGAAATCCGGATTCCATTGAAAATAACTCCATGGGGTGCACGTGACTCCCTCAGGATCTGGCCGTCGCAGAATAATCTTGACTTTGACCTGACCCAGCTAACTAAATTAAAAATCAGGAGGAACAGTTCACCCAATCCCCTGGTGAATGATTATTTTTCTGAGACCCTGCCCGATGGAAAGACCTATGCCATTTTTGGCAATCCTAACCTGGGAGAGGTGCGCGGTATGTTCCTCGGCGTAGAGAACGCAAAGAATGAAACAGTTTGCACAGAATTGTGGTTTGATGAGCTCCGGCTTTCCAAGCTGGATGAGAGAGGAGGATATGCAGCTCTCGGACGTGTTGACCTTAGGTTAGCGGATCTCGGTAGTGTATCTATCAGCGGTAGCTATAGAAGCGTTGGCTTTGGTACTCTTGAACAAAAAGTAAATGAAAGGAGTAAGGAAGATTATTTACAATACGATGCCAGTACAAACCTTGATCTTGGAAAGCTGGTACCAAAAAGGGCTGCCCTTCAGATACCCGCCTATGCAGGAATCAGTAAAACGATCAGCAAACCACAGTACGATCCTTTGGACCTTGACATCAGGCTGAATGATAAAATTAAAGGGGCACGTTCCAAGCAAAGGGCGGATTCCATCAGGAGTTTAGCTGTGGATGAAACCACCATTAAGACCATCAATTTCACCAATGTAAAAAAGAATAAGACCAACGGTAAGAAACCTCAACTCTGGGATATTTCCAATCTTGATTTGGATTACACCTTTACGCACCAAACCAGAACCAACCCTATTATTGAACTGGAAGATATTAAAAAAACAAGGGGCGCCATTTCCTATAATTATCAGCCCCAACCGCGGTTTGTAGAACCATTTAAAAAATTATTTAAAAGCCAGTCTAAATGGCTGTCTCTTATTCGGGATTTCAATATCAACTATAAACCCACCTTAATTTCTTTAAAAGCGGATGTCCACCGGCAATTTGGTGCCTTTCGATCCCGCAATTTCGGAACCTCCTTCAAGTTGCCAGAAACCTACAATAAGTTTTTTTATTTCGACAGGTTCTATAACCTCCGCTGGGATTTTACACGGTCCCTGTCCTTTGATTTCAATGCAGTTAATAATGCCAGGATAGATGAGCCATTCGGACGTATAGATACTCCTGCAGAAAAAGATACAGTTAAAAAGAATTTTTGGAAGGGCGGTCGCAATACGCATTATCACCACGAAGGCACGTTGTCCTATACCTTACCTACTTCCAAGCTGCCTTTGCTCGACTGGACAACGATCCGGGCCAGTTACACTGCAAAATATGACTGGCTGGCGGGTTCTTTACTGGACAGGGAATTAGGCAATACGCTGGTCAACGGCCAGACGCGTGTATTGACCACTGACCTGGATTTCGACAGGCTGTATAATAAATGGAAATTTTTAAAAGCGGTGTATAATGATACACCTGTTGATCCAAAACAAAAGAAGGGAAATGATCCATCGATCATGGATACTTCAAAACAGAAAAAAGCAAAAAATCCAAACGAATTACCACATATAGGCAGTGTTCCCAGGTTCTTTGCCAAAATGGTTACCTCGCTGAAAAGGATTGGGTTGCAATACAATGAGGATATAGGCACTTTGTTACCCGGCTACCTTGACAGTACAAGGATACTTGGCATGAACCCCAGAACAGGTGCCCCAGGATGGCGCTATGTGTTGGGTTATCAGCCGGATACCAATGCTATTAACAAGCTTGGTGAACGCGGCTTGCTCTCCCGAAGTGAACTTTTCAATTCATTGATACAGCAACGTTATAACCAGCATATCAGCATTACAGCGCAACTCATACCTATCCGTGACTTGAACATTGATATCAATGTTGACCGGCTTTACGACAAAAATTATTCAGAACTTTTTAAAGATACTGGTGGTGTTAATCCAAAGCTGCGTCGCTATAATCCTTTTGCTACGGGTAGTTTCAGTATTAGTTATATTTCCTACCAGACACTGTTTGAAAAATTTGATCCGGAAAAAGTTTCAAAATCTTTCCGTCAGTTCGAAGCCAACCGGCAGTTGTTATCCCAGCGGCTAGGTGGAAAAAATGCTTACCTGGGTGCTAATCCACCAATTAGTCCGGATGGATATGTGGTTGGTTATGGAAGGTATGCGCAGGATGTACTAATCCCTGCATTCATTGCTGCATATACCAAGAAAGATCCATTTACAGTAGAGCTGATTAAAAATTCCAATCCGAAGCTTCGGGCTAATCCTTTTTCTAAACTTTTGCCGAAGCCCAACTGGAACATCACTTATAATGGCTTATCAAGAATGAAAGGAATGGAGAAAATATTTACCAATTTCACTTTGCGGCATGGATACAACAGCACACTAAGTATGAATAGTTTTACAACAGCTTTATACTTTACGGATCCATTCCATATAGGTTTCCCGTCTTTTATTGATCCCGCTACTGGGAACCTGGTACCTTATTTTCTGGTACCCAATGTAACCATCAGTGAACAATTCAGCCCGCTTATCGGTGTGGATGTAACACTGGTGAATCAGATCTCTGGCAGGTTTGAATATAAAAAAAGCCGGCAGCTTAGTCTAAGTCTTGTTGATTATCAGTTGGCTGAAAACCAGTCCAAAGAATATACCATCGGTGCGGACTGGCGAAAAAAGGGAGTTCCGTTCCTGCAAAATCTTCGAATAGGTAAAAAAGGGAAAAAATTAGAAAATGATGTGACCTTCCGTTTTGATTACAGCCTTCGTGACGATGCCACCGCAAACAGTAAACTGGATCAGAACACAGCCTTCGGAACTTCCGGACAAAAAGTAGTTCGCATCTCCCCGTCAATAGATTATGTACTCAATAACAGGGTGAATCTTAAATTCTATTTTGAACAAAACAGGGTGATTCCAAAAATTGCTACTTCTGCACCCATTACCACAACAAGGGCAGGACTGCAGGTAAGAATTTCACTAGCGCAATAAAAATTAAATAGGAATTATTTCTGTAAGGTTAAATGATTAGGGCAATTAACCATACGATGTAGAGTATCACCCGCCTGCTGGAATCAGTTCCTATTTATGCCTTTACTTTTTTCAGCAGCATAACATATCCACACAATCCTTTCTTTTTTTGTTTATTTACCTGTACCGGCTTGATCATATGGAATTCTGAGAACTGAGGTCTGTAACTGAAAGAGATCACATTTCCATCGATGTCTCCCCACATTTTTTTCTGGTAGGTGACCATTTTTTCATCATAATCGTACATCCTCACCTCATATAATTTAGAAGTAATGTCTCCGATAAATACGATCTGGTAGAGGGACCTTTCCTGAAGGGGAACTATCACGGGCATTTCATATTCACTTTCCATCATAATAGAAGCTTCTTTCAGTACCTGGAATCCATCCATTGCATATAACCGCTTGAGGCTATCAGCCTGTTTTTGTATTGAACTGTCATTACAGGATCGCACTCTAATCACTTCCTGCGCAGAAACCGCAGCTAAAAAAAGAAAAGAAAAAATGGTGAGAAAGGAGGTTTTGAACATGGTTTTTATGGATACAGTAAGAATAAAAATAAACTAAAATATCAAGGTTAAAAACGCCGCTTTGTTAATTTTAAAATATTTAAATATGGGATATATAAAGAGCAGGCTAAAGGCTATTTAATGGGTGGATATTTGTCATGAATAAGTATTTCCTTATATACCTTAAGTCAAGCAGCCTCACCTGTTACCAGATTTGTTGAAAAGGTAGGTGTTGGCCTGCTGGGTACAGGTCACCACCAGGTCATTGATACAAACATGCGGAGGGAGGGTAGCGGTGTAGTAGATAATACTGGCTACATCTTCCGCACTCAACGGATGATATCCTTCATATACTTTATCTGCTATATCCTGTGCACCTTTGAACCGCACTATTGAAAATTCTGTTTCTGCAGCACCGGGATGAATGGCGGTGACTTTAATATGATGGGGTAATAGATCAATTCTCATGGCCTGACTAATGGAATCAACAGCGGCCTTTGACGCACAGTATACATTTCCGCGTTCATAGACCTCCTTGCCTGCAATTGATCCCAGGTTAATGACATGACCTTTTTTTCTTTGTATCATTCCGGGTATAATAGCTTTTGAGACATACAATAAACCTTTTACATTGGTGTCAATCATGTTGTTCCAGTCATCCATCAAAGCGTCCTGAAAAAGATCTCTTCCCACAGCAAGGCCAGCGTTATTGATAAGGATATCAACCTCCTGCCATTTTGCTGGCAGCGCACGGATACTCGTATTTACCTCTTCCTGGTAACGAACATCAAAAGGAAGTAGGAAGCAATCCGCCTGGAACCTTGCCTCTAATTCTGTTTTCAATTTCTCCAGGCGTTCTTTCCGCCTTCCATTCAAAATAAGACTGAAATTGTTGGCAGCAAATTGATAGGCACAAGCTTCACCAAAACCAGATGTGGCCCCTGTAATGAACACAATTTTTTTCATGATCGCGAAGATAGGTAGTGGTGGTTAGAAGATACCCAGGACAACATTGGATAAGAATGATGAACCATTTCCAATGGATAAATCTGAATGAGGAATTCACTTGTAGTTGATTACCTGATGAGGGTTACTAATCCTTTTGCAAATACCTGTTTGCCGGTAAAGTCCACTCCTTTCACTACCCAGACAAAAGTATTTGTTCCCTGCACCTTTCCACGGATCTTTCCGTCCCACCCGGTTTCCACATTTGTAGAACTGTAAACCAATTGTCCCCACCGGTTGTAGATCCTGAAGTATTCAAAACTGTTAATGCCTACGGGAATAGGTCTGAAGGAATCATTCTTACCATCACCATTCGGGGTGAAGGCGGTAGGAACAAATATCTGTGGGTTGGTCCTGAAAATCCTTACAGTAACATAAGCGGAATCAGAACAGTTAGCCTGGTCTTTTACCACTACTTTGTATACGATGCTGTCAAAACTGCCATTATAAAAACCAGTTGGATTGAAGATGCCGGTATTATTCAAGGCAGTGGCTGGAGACCATAAATAACTAATGCCACCCGAAGCCTTGAAACGCAGTGGTTGGCCCACTACCACCGCGGTATCCCTTCCTGCAAAAGCATTTACTTTCGGCAATACGGTAACCAGTACGGTATCACGTTTTGGTTTGGGACAACCGATGTTATCCGTAACAGTCAATACAAAAGGCGTGGTTCCCGAAGGAGAAGCGACAGGATTTAAAATATTGGGATTATCTAGATCTACTGCGGGTGTCCAGGTGAAAGCACTTCCTTTTATACTGCCTCTGAGCTGTGCGGATGATTTGTAACAAATAATGGTATCCGCACCTGCATTAGCCAAAGGGTAAGGGACCATAGATATGGTTACATCATCGCTGGTGCTGCAACTTCCAATTTTAGCAGTTAATACATAAGTGGTTGGATTAGTTACTGGCGATGCCAGAGGATTCAAAAGAGTGGGATCACTGATCGTGGCAGCCGGAGACCAACTAAACCTCAAGCCATCAGTTTGTGCGCTGAGTTGTACGGAATCACCAAGGCAGATCAGTGTATCAGCTCTTACCTGTAGGGTCACGACACTCACCACCCGCACGCTCACCGTATCCCGATTCAAGCAGCCGTTGTCATCAAGCAGAACTACATATTTTGAGGTGCTTGCCGGGCTAACTGTAGGTGTTGCGGTATTACCATTGATGATATTCGGTCCTGTCCAGCTAAATGTACCCATTCCTGTAGCCTGCAATTGCACTGCATCACCCTTACAGATCAAAGTATCCTTAGGCAGAACTTTCAATATGGGCTTATCAATAATAGTGATGGCTTTTACAACCGTGTCAACACAACCCTTGCTGTTACCCACAATGAAACTGATGTTTTTGATTCCGGTAAGGGTATACGTATAAGTAGGATTCTTATTTCTTGAAGTATCAGCGGTGCTGCCGAGGTCTCCAAAATCCCAACGCCAGAAATTCACGATCCCATACACTGATTTTGTGGTGTCAAAAAAACTGGTTGTCTTATTAATGCATACACCTGAAAAAGTAAATCCAGGAAAAAATCCGGGGTACACTTTGGCTAGTGCGATGGCGGAGTCGGAACAAGGTTGTCCCTGGTTGACTACTAATTTGATCGTATAAGTACCGGTGTCTGAATAAGTGTGACTTGGTGCTTTAACCGAAGAAGACTGACCATCACCAAAATACCATAGGTAAGAATTCACCAGTGGGTTGGAGTTATGATTACTAAAATCGAGGTTGAAACCATCACAGGTAATATATTGAGGATCGAGTTGAGGTGTTGTAGGGGAACAGTCACCCACTTTGATCTGCAGGTCCTTTCTCTGCGTGGCAATCAAAATACCATTCCTGAACTCTCCCACGCAAACTGTAACTACATAAATTCCCTGGGGAGGTGCTTTACCACACATCATTCCAGTTTTGGAATTGAGTGTTACTCCATTTCCCATGGGAGAAGAGGCCAGATAAGGAATGGCATAATCAATACCGAAATAAGGAGGCGGAGAAGGGGGTATTGGTGTAGGTGAATTGGGCCCGTTTGCAGGACCTCCAGTTCCCCCACCAGAATAAGCAGAACAAAAATAATATACGAGCGAATCAGTGACATCAGGATCTACAGCTCCGAAATTGTAACAAAATGAATTATTAGCGCAAACGATCACCGTATCCGCTCCAAAGTAATGAGCGCTGTTATTAGCAGGGGCTGTGGCTAACTGGGCAGTACCCGGAATTTCAGCCGTGTAGGTAGCCCCTACTGAAGCACTATTACCCAGAATATTATTGATGCCAATGATCCTGCAGCAGCGCTGATATGCAATGATATATCCGTTGGGAGTACCTGGAAGTGTAACAGAAAAAACATAATAGCCTACCTGGTATCGCACCGTAGGTGGATTACTAATACAGGGACTGGGGGCGGTAAGGTTGAGGTCCACCTGCTTTTGCTGGGGAACACTGTTATTGCTCCAGACCATAGTTCCTGTTCCTTTATCAAAAATGGCAATACCGGCCGTAGGATCCAGTTGAGCACCATTAGAGTAATAATCCCGGTATAAATTGAGTGTTACCTGGTAGGTGTAGTTATTACCAGACTGGCTTACAAAAGTATAAAAGATATTTCCTCCTGTAATATGATTGGCAATGGAATCAATGCCACAAATGCATAAAATAACAGCCAGGTAAATTTTTTTCATTGGGTTGGGTGGCTTGTGCTTATCAGGTATTCATTTATAATAGTATTGGATATATCGGCTTCTTCAATCATACCCATATGAGCCGAGTTTTCAAGAATATGAATATACGATAAATCAGGAAGATAACATAGTCGCAGACCGTCTTCCAAAGGTACAGCCGTGTCATATTTTCCTAATATAAAAAGTACTGGCAGGGAAGTAGTTGAAAGAACATGAGTGCGGTCGGGTCTTTTAATCATGGACATATAATAGGAAACGAGAGAAGAAGCCGAAAAGTTGCGTGAGGCGTCAATTTGTTCACTGACCCAATGACTATTATGATCCCTGTTCGCAGGGCTGAACAGGGGTGGTATGGAATTCTTTAAGAATACATAGGGGCCATGTTGTTGTATAAAATCAATCCCTTTTTTACGAGCGTCTATTTTTGATGCACCGTCTGCATAAGCTGTACTGTGAAAAAGCCCCCAGCCGAATAATAACTCCGGAGCTTTTTCAGCAATTGCCAGCGTGATGTATCCACCCATACTATGGCCGATCACCCAACAGCGTGTTATCTCAAGCCTCTTCAAGAGTGCCATCATTGTATCAGCCATACCCTCTATACTCATGTCCTGGGTGATTTCAGACTGCCCGCTCCCCGGGAGGTCAGGAATGACCTGGCTGAATCCGGGGAAAGCCTGAAATTGGTTTTTCCATAAAGTACCATCTACTCCAAAACCATGTAGTAAAATAACAACAGGACCATATCCGGCAGCCCTGTAAAATAATTTCTTCCCATCAATCCATATTTCTTTCCCTTCCATTTGATTGATTTTTTGAAAGATGAAAGCTTCTTAAAAGGATGAGGAGTACTAAAGGAAGTAAAGCG
>JANLYU010000107.1:0-2494 GCA_031365785.1 Flavisolibacter sp.
AACCGATCCAGCTTACAACAAAACGACCGCCTTGCAATGGATTCCAAACATGGATGGCTTCCCTAATGGACGCCGCCTGGAAGATGATGTTACCAGAATTGAATTGCAAGCCGTAAGTGGAGTAGTACTGGCAGCGATTGGTTTGCCTTACGAAAATCCGGCTCGCCTGGGTCTCGTTCTTGGTTATACAACTGGTGTTGAGAAAAATGATACCACATTCAAAACGATGTGGCCTTACCTTCAGACACCATGGCCAGGCACCTGCAATTGTGCAGGTCAGGTTACAGGTTATGTTCAACCTCCGATACTTCCTCCAAGCAGTACGTTGGGAATTGCCACACCGGAATTGTTCATGTCTGCTTCTCCGAATCCATTTGTTACCAATGCCACAATCCGTTACAGAGTGGAAAGTCCGGCACAGGTAATCTTGCAAGTGTATAATGCTTCCGGCACACTGGTGAGAACTCTTGTGAATCAGCGCCAGGCTACAGGCACTTACAGTGTTTTCCTAAATACCGATGAATTAGCCAAAGGTGTTTATTTTGTAAAAGCAATTAGTAATGGAGATCTGAAACAATCTCTCCGCATCGTTAAAAACTAGTCATGCCTCTGAAGGAGTCCGCCTGGTGCGGACTCCTTATTTTAAAGTTTCCTGCCAAAACATGCAAAATGAATAAAAAATTTACCTATATCATGTTGGTGGCCCTGTTTATAGGGCTTTCAGCATTTGTGGTGATCCGTTACAATGTAAGACTTGCAAAAAAACAGGTCACCTATTATCCTCTTCTGGAAAGGCATGGGGCAATTGCAAAATTACCCGAGTGGCCCCTGACAAGGAGTACCGGTGATAAATTATTCAGGAAGTATGTTCAAAAACCAGATGATGCTCCTACCGCCATTGCACTGGCGAGTCTTTTTATCCAGGAGTCGCGTATCACGGGCAACTATACCTATTATGATGCTGCAGCCATGAAATACATTAATGAAATTCTGGTCAGCAACCCTCAGCATTTTGAAGCCCTGATTCTAAAAGCTATCCTACAATTGTCGCAACACCATTTCAGTGATGCTCTTGAAACTGCAGGAATCGCTCAAAAGATTAATCCTTATAATTCATTTGTATATGGGATCATGGTAGATGCCAATGTGGAATTAGGCAATTACGCCCAGGCAGTAGAAAATTCAGATAAGATGATGTCCATTCGGCCTGACATGCGCTCGTATGCCCGTGTTTCTTACCTCAGGGAAATCCATGGTGATCTTCCAGGAGCCATTGAAGCTATGAAGATGGCAGTGGAAGCCGGTGCTTATGGTGATGAGGGCACAGCCTGGTCAAGGATACAACTGGCTCGTTTATATGAAAACACCGGAGACCTGCGTTCCGCCGAAATGCATTATTTAATTGCCTTGGAACAGCGCCCGGCTTATGGTTATGCAATAGCAGGCCTGGGACACCTGGCTATGGGAAGTAAAAATTATCCAAAAGCCATTCAGTTGTACCAGCAGGCAGATTCAATAGTCAGAGATTTCGCACTGAAAGAACAACTGGCAGAACTGTATGGGTTGTCTGGCGATAAAGTAAAATCAGAGGCCACGGTGAATACCGTGATCAGCGAACTTACTAAGGCCGCGGCTGAAGGCGAACAAAGTATCAATCACCATGCAGATAAAGAACTGGCCTATGTGTACCTCATGAAAAACGATTATGATCGTGCACTGCAACATGCAAAAACTGAGTACAGCAGGCGCCCGGACAATATAGATGTGAATGATGCCCTAGCATGGGTATATTATCAGTCAGGTGAAGTACAAAAAGCACTTCCTTACATGGAAAAAGCTTTAAGGACCCAATGTAAAAATCCTGTTTTACTTTGCCATGCGGGTTTGATTTATACCAAATCAGGCAATAAAGAAAAGGGTAAAATGGTGTTGACCCAGGCACTGGCCGCTGATCCCAATATTGATCCGGTTTTGAAGCAAGAAAGCAGTGCGGTACTTAAGAGTTTATAATGATTCAATCCTAATTCCATTTCCAGCCGGCAAAGAACGCAGTCAATCCATTAATTTTACTGGAGTGCGGATGCAGCATTATTTTGATCAATGAATGTTTTTAGCGACAGTTGAATATGTACCATTCCAGGCACGTTCTTTCTATCCGTATCGTTTTACTGGCCATTTGCTTCATGTTACCCTGGAAAGAAAGCTGGGGTCATACCATCAACCTTGCATTGGAACGTGCACCTACCCAGGATGTAGTTTGGTTTTATTTGCAGCTGGGTATACAGCATATCATCCCTACCGGTATTGATCACATTTTATTTGTAGTTTCTCTATGCCTGCTCAATAATAAATTAAGTACCATTCTGTGGCAGGCCACCGCATTTACCGTAGCACATTCAATTACGCTGGCGCTAAGCATGAAGGGTGTGGTGAGTCTTCCTTCAGAAATAGTAGAACCACTGATCGCGCTTTCCATTGTTTTTGTGTCCATTGA
>JANLYU010000112.1:0-4200 GCA_031365785.1 Flavisolibacter sp.
GCAATGGAAGCAGTTACCCTTCGCTTTTGAATATGAATAAAAAATATTCTGCAGATCAGGCCAAAAAAATCATAGATAATGGGAAAAATATGATGCCGTCATTTCAACAGATTCCTGAATCAGAAAAGCAGTTACTGATCAGTTTTTTATTCAAACAGACAGAAAAAAAAAATGAGGAAAAGAAAGTGACAAATCCTCAAAACAATAAAGTAAAATCAATGTCCAAAATACCGGTTACAAGGGAAGGAATGGCAAAACACGATACAAAGAATATCATGGACGAAGTTCCTTATACCATGACTGGTTATAACCGGTTCTTAGACCCAAACGGGTATCCGGGAATCAAGCCTCCCTGGGGTACTTTGAATGCGCTGGACCTGAATAGCGGGAAATTATTATGGAAAGTTCCCTTGGGAGAATACGATGAACTGAAAAAGAAAGGTATGAAGCAGACCGGAACTGAAAATTATGGTGGTCCTATAGTAACAAAGGGAGGTCTGGTATTTATCGCTGCTTCTAAAGATGCAGTTTTAAGGGCTTTTGATAAAAACAATGGTAGGGTATTATGGGAAGCACGATTACCAGTTCCTGGATATGCTACTCCTGCAACTTATACTATCAACGGAAGGCAATTTGTAGTGATTGCCTGTGGTGGAGGAAAGATTGGAAGTAAATCGGGCGATCAGTACATTGCCTTTGCCTTACCAGAAAAGAAAAAGTAATGCTGGATCAATCGTATTTTCAAACGGGAAAATTCATTTTTTCCTGGATGATTTGGAAGCGTCTGTTTTCTTTGAGATTTGCAGGGATCCAGGGATAGTGCTTCATCACATACAGGGCAGCGTCATGTTCTTCATAGGCCTTTTCCAGCCAAGGAATGGCTTCTTCTATTTGTCCCAACTCGGCCAGCGCACAACTCATTAATAGCGGGCTAATATATTTTTCTTCCTTCAACAGAGCTCTGATGTCAACCATTATTGCTAATGCTTTGTCTGATGAACCCTGCGTAACATATAAAACAATCAAATCCACCAGAGACATCAAAATGCCTTTTGAAATAAGCCGTGCATATAGGAGCGATGCTTCTGCTTTGTCATAATTTTTTGTAAGCATATAGGCCATTCCCATGATCCTTTGCGTAATGTAGGAGTCAGGATCCAGTTCGACACCTTTTTTTGCGAAATCAAATGCCTCATCAAAATCACCTGCGGCAAATGAATTGGGGAATTTGCTACTATATCCCAAGGCACTCAACGGCTCCTGGCTGATAGCAACATCAATCATGGATTTTCCTTCTTCAATTTTACCTTCCACCCAGGTTAAATAATAGTGACCATACCAGATGTAAGTCTGGGTATAATTGGGATTTATATCAATGGCTTTCAGGAAATTTCTTTTGGCTTCCATCCAGTTCCATTCATAGGCAGCGTAATACAAACCCAGGGAGCAATAGGGCTCACACATGGATGGATCTATCTGAAGGGCTGCTTCTGCCGCTAATTTTGCTTTGGGCATTACATCATTGGAAGGAAAAATATTGTAAGTACCAAGAATGATATAGGTATCTGCCAGTCCGGCATGCGCCTTTGCAAAATCGTGGTCGAGTTTTATAGCTTCTTTGAATTGCTCAAGACTTTGTATCAAAAACCGTTTGTTCAAAAAATACCTTCCTCTCAAGTATAATTCATATGCTTCTATATTTTGGGTCACATTTTTTGTGATCCTTGCGCGGTCATTTTGTAACAGTGTGATTTTTAATTTTTCTGTGATCACCAACGCGATTTCATCCTGTATGGCAAAAATGTCGTCCATTTCCCGGTCGTACCGTTCTGACCATAAGTGAAAGCCATCTTCCACATTGACTAATTGTGCTGTGATTCGCAACCGGTTGCCCTGCTTCCTCACACTTCCTTCCAGCACGGTCCGGACATTTAATTTCTGACCTATTTCCCGCAAGTCAACATTTTTATCCTTGAACTGGAAAGACGAAGTACGGCCAGCTACTTTCAGGTTTTTTAAATGAGAAAGGGAGTTGAGTATTTCTTCTGCCATACCATCGCTGAAATATTCCTGATCGGGGTCGTTACTCATATTCACGAATGGCAAAACTGCGATACTTTTATCATTCACCATCTTGTTGGCAAATGAGCCATCCTGATCCTGAGCAGTTACGACGGCTATTGCGCCATTTACCACCACTTCATAAATCATCATTGGTTCTTTAACATGTTTTAATGTTTCACGACCAAGAAAATTCGTTTGCCACTCTTTGTGATTGGCTATATTATTTTTTACGGTTTCAGAAATACAAATACCTCCTACAGGAGCAATGGATTGCAGCCTGGAAGTGATATTGACCCCATCTCCAAAAACATCATTATTCTCGAATACCACTTCAGCCTGGTGAATGCCAATACGTAATTGTAATCCTTCCTCCTGTTCACAAGCTTTCAAAATGGAACAAGCGCAATTAACAGCATCAGTAACTGTTGAAAACGTTGCCAGGACGCCATCTCCCAGTTCTTTGATCCATTTACCCCCATATTTTTCTATCTGTGGTTTTTGAACGAGCCGGTTCCTGGAGAGCAACAGGAAAGCTTTTTCTTCATCCTCGCCCATCAATGTTGTATAGCCAACGATGTCTGTGAACATGATAGCTGCAAGTTGGCGAGACTGAGGCATTGAAATCTGTTGATAAAGTAAGGTAAGCAACAAGAATCAAATGTTACTGATTAGTTGCAGGGTCCGTATTGTCAGCTATTTAGTGATGATTCATAGCCTGAAGGCAAAACTATCGGGAATGGTAAATGGATTTGATTTCTAAACCATTACATGAAACCAGCTTCTTATAATGAACAACAATTCTTGAGGGCAAATCCAACCTTATCGGCCAAATAATCTTTTTCCATCCTGGGATGTCCATACAAAGCCTGGCCGGAAAAGCAGCGCGTGATTGTTGTCATAACTAATGCCAAAAGAAAGTAATAGGTTGCTATTAATGTAAATGCCATATACTATAGAGCCTACTGTTTCACCTCCAGATAGTTCCGTATTTTTTTGAGGATTTCCCGGTAGTTCAGGACCTCCGCACCGCCTAACGCAGAGGTGTTTCCATAAATTTCTCCGAATAAGATACTTTTTGAAGAAAGTTCAAAAACTGAACCCAGCGCATAATTAAAAAGATTATTCACTACCGCTCCCCTGGGCTTGCCCAAAAACGTATTACTCAAATTCATGCTGGTAAAAAATCTTCCAGTAGACTTACTTGCTATGGCAAAAGGTGTAAAATCAGTTTTACGCGTTCCTATTAAGAATTTTTTGCTGTGGGAAACTTAACTTCAGCGGATAGCGAAATGGCTGGATAATGCTTTGTCTCTTTTACTAACTGGTAAAACAGCGTCGCTTCGAGGTCACCTATTCCAGTAGTATACCGTCCTGTTTTAGGATGAATGGTGGTAAATGGTACCGGCTCCAGCAAAAATGTAAATCGTTTGGAGAGTCCAAATTCAAAAGACAATGGGAGTGCTGCTTCATAACCTTCTTTGGACGTTTGGTATTCTAATCCTGCACCGAGCTCTAACTGTCCTTTATGTAGAGGCCGCGAATCTTCAGTTTATAAAACCTGGGCGTGTAGGTTATGGAATGGGATTGAACACAGAACAACGAAGGAAATAAGCAGATTTTTCATATTGACTTCTTTGGGTAATGAGTCTGTAAGTTATAACAGATGGGCAATTATTTTGAATTCTGTTGGACTTGAGAGAAGAGCTTTTCAAAAATGAATAGTACCATTTTTCTACTCCCGTTCATTGTATTCCTGACGGATCAACGTCAGCGTTTTTTTGGCGTTGTTCAAAATTGTGGTAGAAGTACTGATGAAATACATATTGGAACTTTTTAAAAAATGGATCTGGTTGGCAAATTGATTGAGGGTGGCTTTATCAATAGAAAGCAACTGCGGGTTATTAATGGGACGAACAAAACTCAACCCCATGACCATTCCATTGAATACCTGGTTATCGAATAATTTGTTGAGCGAAGGATACATGATCTGCACCAGGGACTCTTCCCGTTGCTCAATATACACATTGAGCGATCGAACCAGTTCATCATACAACTGAAGTGAATTGGATACCATTTTTTTATTGATCAGTCTCCAGTTGCCTGAATTTTTCAACTCGAGGATGGTTCGGTCGTGGC
>JANLYU010000116.1:0-2723 GCA_031365785.1 Flavisolibacter sp.
GAGAATGCAGGATTTTCTGAATAGTGTTTTTGACATCGTTGATATTAGCGTGGAGGCCTATATCCAGCGCGGCTTTACCAGCCTGGCAGTAAATTTCGGGTGCACGGGTGGTCAACACCGGAGTGTATATGCAGCGGATGCTCTCGCCCGCCACCTGCGCAATAAGTATCAAGTCAATATCGAACTCAGTCACAAAGTTCAGGAAGAAAAGGGTTGGAAGAATCCTTTAGTTCCTAAGCTACCGTAATGGAAACTGCCGGTGAGATTCAGTAGGGTAACCATTACCGATGTTATTCTCACACCTGTTCTCATCATTGACCGATAACCTCATTCATTTGGTTAAATTTGTTGACGATTCTCCAATCTATATGAGCTATCAACTGAACAATAACATCCGTATCGTTACCGCTGCTTCCCTTTTTGATGGTCATGATGCCGCGATCAATATCATGAGGCGGATTCTGCAGAGTAAGGGGGCAGAGATCATACATCTTGGCCATAACCGGAGTGTAAACGAAATTGTGGAATGTGCTATTGAAGAAGATGCCCAGGGAATTGCCATCACATCTTACCAGGGTGGTCATGTGGAATTCTTCAAGTACATGAAAGACCTGTTGAATGAAAACGGATGCAGCCATATTAAAATTTTCGGAGGCGGAGGTGGTACTATCCTGCCACAGGAAATCAAGGAACTACACGACTATGGGATCACCCGGATTTATTCGCCTGATGATGGAAGGAAGATGGGGCTGGAAGGTATGATAGAGGATGTGATCAGGCAGTGCGACTTCAGCCTTAATGGAAATGGCTCCTTCGCGATGCCCCTCACACTAGGTGAGGTAAAAGACATTCGAAAAATCGCCAGGGAGATCACCCATGCAGAAAACGGACAACCCACTCATGAGAAAATAAGCTTCAACAAGGAGATCCCTGTAATTGGTATCACAGGAACGGGTGGTGCAGGGAAATCATCAGTTACCGATGAAATCGTACGACGTTTTCTCCACACCTATCACCAACAAACCATTGCCGTAATTTCAGTGGATCCTTCCAAGAAAAAAACCGGAGGGGCCCTCCTTGGTGACCGCATCAGGATGAATTCCATTTCTTCTCCGCGAGCCTATATGCGTTCACTGGCCACAAGGGAACATGATAAAGCACTCAGCCAGTATGTTCAGGAAGCCATTGACATTTGCCGTGCGGCACAATTTGATTGCATCATCCTGGAATCTGCCGGCGTGGGGCAAAGCGATGCTTCCATTTTAGATTATTGCAACGTAAGTCTTTATGTGATGACACCTGAATATGGTGCAGCGTCGCAGCTGGAGAAGATCAATATGCTGGATTACGCCGATGTGATTGCCATCAATAAATTTGACAAGGCTGGAGCACTTGATGCATTACACGATGTTCGCAAACAATATAAACGCAACCACCAGCTGTTTTCTGCAAAAGATGAATCCTTACCCGTAATTGGAACCATTGCTGCACAATTCAATGACCCAGGCATTAATGAACTTTTTGACAAATTATTTGACATTATTGCCATAAAGACTCCAGGTAGATTTGAAAGAGCACCGGTAAAGCCTCCCCAAAAACATACCGATACCACCACCAGAACACAGATCATACCTCCCAACCGTGTTCGTTATCTCTCAGAAATTTCATCTTCCAACAGGAAGTATGACCAATGGGTGGAATCGCAAAGCGAAGTAGCTTCCAGACTTTACCAGATGGAGGGGGTTCTTCAACTCGATGGGGTGAGCCCATCGGCTAATCTTGAAATGGTGAGGAAAAAGCTGGAAGAACAAGTACACCCCACTTGCAAATTGCTGTTAACACAGTGGGAGGCACTACAAAAAAAATATAACGCCGATTATTTCGAATACGAAGTTCGTGATAAAAAAATCAGGCAAACACTCAGTACTACTTCCCTGAGTGGTACCAAAATTCCTAAAATAGTGTTGCCCAAATTCAAGGACTGGGGAGACTTGCTTCGATGGCAATTACAGGAAAATATTCCGGGTGAATTTCCTTACACTGCAGGAGTTTTTGAAATGAAGCGACAGGGAGAAGATCCCACCCGAATGTTTGCAGGTGAAGGCGGACCGGAACGGACCAACAAAAGATTTCACTATGTGTCGGTTGACCAGCCAGCCAAACGCCTTTCGACCGCCTTTGACAGTGTCACCCTGTATGGTGAAGATCCCGACAAGCGTCCAGACATTTACGGAAAAATTGGGAATAGTGGTGTGAGCATTGCCACTCTGGACGATGCTAAAAAATTATACAGTGGATTCAACCTTTGTGATCCCATGACTTCTGTATCAATGACGATCAATGGTCCTGCTCCCATGCTGCTGGCTTTCTTTATGAATACAGCCATCGACCAGCAGTGTGAAAAATGGATTACTGCCCATCATCAGTGGCCAATGGTTAGGGAGGCATTCAGAAAAAAATATGGTGTTTTTCCCGGACCTTCTTACTACAACCCATCTTCTCCGGAACGACTTCCACAGGGCAACGATGGTTTGGGGTTACAATTACTTGGACTTAGCGGTGATGAAGTTTTACCACCTGAAGCATACAGGGAAGTGAAAGCCCTGGCCTTATCACAGGTACGTGGAACAGTACAGGCAGATATTCTAAAAGAAGACCAGGCGCAAAACACCTGCATCTTTTCTACTGAATTTGCCTTAAAGCTGATGGGTGACGTTCAGGAA
>JANLYU010000154.1:0-7398 GCA_031365785.1 Flavisolibacter sp.
GCTACTACCATTTGTATGGTAGAACAATTGGGGTTGGCAATGATTTTATCGCTTGCCTTCAAAACGTCGGCATTCACCTCCGGCACCACCAAAGGCTTTGAAGGATCCATCCGCCATGCCGAAGAATTGTCGATCACGGTAATGCCTGCAGTAGCAAATTTCGGTGCCCATTCCAATGAAGTGCTTCCCCCTGCGGAAAACAAAGCCAGAGCAGGTTGTGCAACAATAGCATCCTGCATGCTGACCACCTTATACTTTTTACCGTTGTAAGCCACTTCTTTTCCTACTGATCTTTCTGATGCAACCGGTATCAGCTCGTCAACAGGAAATGATCTTTCTGCAAGTACCTCTAACATTTTTGTACCAACCAAACCTGTGGCACCAACAACTGCAACCTTCATGATGAATCATTTTTATTTTTAAAACAATGGCAAAGAAATCATCCAGGCGACACCTGCAAAAAAAAACCTTCCTTGAAGGGAAGGCTTGTAATGATGCAGCTGACACAATTACCTACCTGCCCAATAAGGCCACTGTTTATTTTGATTTTTTATATGTTGTTTCTTTTTCAATGTGCGACGAAAGTATTGCTAAATGTTTTTTTCTCCAAATAGAATGTGACTTTACTCCTTTTTTTTCATGCATCCTATCCTAGATTGCTTCATGAGTTCGAGGATGTTGCTGGCTGTTTTGGGGTGCTGCTGTTTTTATCTGGCGCAGCCACAGGTGAAGGAAGATTTTCAGGACGGTAATTTTTTAGTAAATCCTGCCTGGTTGGGAAATATAACCGACTGGACAGTTAATCAGGCAGGACAGTTGGAGTCAGCCAGTGAAACTGTTAACAATAGTTTTTATCTGAGCACCCCTAACAGCTTGTGTGTAGAAACGGAATGGGAATTCTTTATCAGGCTGAATTTTAATCCTTCAGGTGTTAATTATGCGGATATCTTCCTCACTGCTTCAGCCAGCGACCTGTTACAAAAAACCACAACAGGCTATTTTGTAAGAATTGGAAATACACTGGACGAGGTAAGCCTCTACAGGAAAGATGCCACCGGCATTGCAAAGCTGATTGATGGGGAAGACGGCACGGTCAGTGCCAATGATAATCTATTACGCATCAAAGTAATTAGGAACTCCTCCGCTCAGTTCACCCTGTTCAGGGATATAGGCAGTACAGGTTATTATACCAAAGAAGGGAGCGTGACGGATCTGACCTATATGACCTCTTCATATTTTGGAATTCTTGTCAGACAAAGCACCTCTTCATTTTTTAAAAAACATTTTTTTGATGACATCCTGATCAAACAATTGGTGCCCGACCTTTCACCTCCTGAAGTAGTGTCGGCGTTGGCTATATCTTCCAATCAGCTGGATGTTCTATTTTCAGAAACTGTGGACCCTGTCAGTGGCGTCACGCTGGATCATTATATGGTCAGCAATGATATGTCCAACCCGGTTTCAGCGAAAATGGATGCTTTGAACAGCGCACTGGTACACCTTACTTTTAATAAAAGCTTTCACCATGCGCAAATCTATTTACTTCATGTGGAGGGGGTAAAGGACCTTTCGGAAAACGCTTTACACAAGGGTCAGATCAGTTTTTCTTATTTTTTCACCAGACGGTTCGATGTATTGATCCATGAAATCATGGCTGATCCTTCGCCTCCGGGCGGCCTGCCTGAAGCAGAATTCATTGAACTCAGAAACAATAGTGGCAGGCAGCTCCAGCTATCGGGATGGAAACTGATCACACCCACATCTGCTGCCGTGCTTCCAGACTGCCTCCTGCAACCGGACAGTTTTGTGATCCTGACCGCTCCCGCTAATGAACATCTTTTTACCACTTTTGGTAATGTCCGTGGGGTGGCTGGTTTTCCCCCGCTCGATAATGAAGGCACTGTGGTTTCCATCCTTTCCAAAGAAGGGATGGTGGTTCACTCAGTTTCGTACTCGAAAGCATGGTATGTCAATACTGTAAAAAGTGAAGGAGGATGGACCCTTGAAATGATCGATACGCAGTCGCCCTGCACCGGGAAAAATAACTGGAAAGCGAGTACGGATCCCCGTGGTGGAACGCCTGGAACCAGAAATTCCGTGGAGGGTGTCAATAAAGACGACACGCCACCAAAAATGATAAGGACCTTTTGCACCGACAGTCTTACCATCCATGTTTTTTTTGATGAACCCCTCGACAGCCTTTCTGCCTCAGCTGTAAACAATTATTACCTAGAAAATTATACGGGCACCTTTACGGTTATTCCGCTGGCGCCATTATTCAATGAAGTAAAACTACACCTCTCCGTACCCCTACTAAAAAAAACAATTTATCAATTAACTGCTACTTCCATTACCGACTGCCAGGGAAATGTAATTGGTAATTTCAACAAAGCAAGAACGGGATGTACTGAAGAAGCCAACCGGGACGATGTGGTCATCAACGAAATCCTATTCCACCCAACTCCTGATGGAACTGACTATGTGGAATGTTTGAATCTAAGTAATAAGATGCTGGATGCGGCCCACCTTTTCCTTGCGAACAGGAACGGGACAGGAGCTGTTTCCTCTATAAAAAAAATCAGCGCGTTGCCCTTTACGATTTTTCCGGGCGATTATTTGGTGTTGACGGAAGACGTAAGTTCGCTTCAGAAATCTTATCTAGTAAAACATCCGGAACTGGTTCTGGTAGTCCCTTCAATGCCCTCATTTCCTAATGATAAGGGCAATGTAATCCTTGCCAATTCACAGGGGGGCATCATTGACGAAATACCCTATTCTGAAAAATGGCATTTTGCCCTGATCAGCAACAACGAAGGGGTAGCATTGGAAAGGATTGATCCGGTGGGTTCATCTACCGATAACAATAACTGGCATTCAGCTTCCTCCAGCTCGGGTTATGGAACGCCCACTTATATCAACTCACAGAACAAGGAAAAAGGCGCTCTTAACGCCGTGATCGAAGTGCGTCCAACCATATTTTCACCGGACAATGATGGACATGACGATATGTTCCTGGTCAACTATCAGGCGGAAGCACCCGGATATGTGGCCAATATCAGGATCTTTAATTCCTATGGAATGCAGGTCAGGTACCTGGTGAAAAATGCATTGCTCGGACGTTCGGGTCAATGGACCTGGGACGGCCTGGATGAAAATAACAGATCACTTCCTGTGGGTTTTTATGTGGTATATATTGAATTTTTTAACCTACATGGAAAGAAAAAACTGATGAAGCGAACCGTAGTGCTGGCGAAGTAAAATCACCTGATTCTTTTGAAAAGTATCGAATCAAGAGCAATTGATATCAAATAGATATAAGTAATGGGAAAAGAAGTATAGCGCAGAATGAATATGGTTTCCATTGGTTACGACTCACTATTGACAATTGATTACCTGGCTGGCTACAGGTCACCATTCCCTCACTCATCCCAGCTCAATTTCAAAATTGACCAGTTCCCTGAATTGGGCCAGCCTTTTGTCTATGTCTTTTTTATTGATCTCTTTCAACCTTTCTGTTCCGAATTTTTCCACTACAAAGCTCGCCATGGCTGAACCGAAAATGATGGCCGTTTTCATGTTCTCAAAAGATATATCCCTGGTGCGGGCGAGATGGCCTATAAAGCCGCCGGCAAAAGTGTCTCCCGCACCTGTTGGATCAAAAACATCTTCAAGTGGTAGTGCTGGTGCGAAGAAAACCTGGTCTTCATGAAACAATAAAGCGCCATGTTCGCCTTTTTTGATGATCAGGAATTTAGGGCCCATACCCATAATTTTCCGGGCAGCCTTCACCAAAGAAAATTCATGACTGAGTTCCCTGGCTTCGCTATCGTTTACCATCAGAACATCCACCATTTTCAATACTTTCAAAAGATCTTCAAGTGCTGAATCCATCCAGAAATTCATGGTATCAAGCACAATCAGTTTAGGCCTTTTGCGCAGCTGGTCAATAACGTTCTTTTGAATACTTGGCATAAGATTACCCAGCATCAAAAACTCTGCACCCTGGTAAGATTCAGGAATGACGGGCTTGAAGTCGGCCAGTACATTCAGATCCGTTACCAGTGTATCCCTGGTGTTCATATCCATGTGGTATTTGCCGGACCAGAAAAATGATTTTTTATCCCTGACCATTTCAACACCCTCCATGTTCACACCCCTTCTTTGAAGTTCTTTCAGTTCCTCTTCAGGAAAATCATAGCCAATGATGGAAACCTGCTGAACAGGTTGTATAAAATTACTGGCTGCATATGCCACATAGGTGGCAGAACCTCCAATGATTTTATCACTTTTTCCAAAGGGCGTTTCTATGGCATCAAAAGCCATGGTTCCAACAACGATCACAGACATAATATAAAATTTAGCTGCCAGCAATACAAGGAGAACGTCCTATTCAGCATCGTATTTTGAAAGCGTGCAAACCTAGCTATTTTTTATTTCCTGACCAATCAGATAAGCATTGTCATTTCAGCTATACAAAGCCCTACTGCCAATTGGGATGTCATGATTAAACCTGCATGATGTCATTATCTTTGATGATTGGTGAGGCCACTATATGATTCACTTTCATTCATTGCGCGTACAACAGGTTGATAAGGAAACGGATGATTGTGTTTCCATCGTTTTTGAAGTTCCCCCTGAGCTTTCTGATACATTCCGGTTCTTCCAGGGACAAAGCCTGACATTCAGAAAAGAATTGAATGGAATAGAGACACGGCGTAGTTATTCCATTTGCAGTTCACCATTCGATCAACAACTTCGGGTAGCAGTGAAGAAGGTAGAGGGTGGGCTTTTTTCCGGTTGGGCCAATGAACAATTGAAACCCGGCGATTACCTGGACGTGATGCCTCCGGTAGGAAAATTCTACACTCATCTGGATCCAGCACAAAAAAAAAATTATGTGGCTTTTGCTGCCGGTAGTGGCATCACCCCCATTCTTTCCATTATCAAAACAACTTTTCTTACAGAACCGAAAAGTAATTATACCCTGGTTTTTGGAAATAGGTCCAAAAACTCCATCCTCTTCAAAGAAGAACTGGAAGCACTCAAAGACCAATTCTTACAGAGGTTCCGCATGTACCATGTGCTGAGCCGGGAAAAAACAGATTCCCCTATCAATTCAGGACGAATAGATAAGGAGAAGCTCAGGATGCTTTTCGACAAAGTAATCCGTATGGACCAAACTGATGAATTTTTCCTCTGCGGTCCTGAGGAAATGATTTTTTGTATCCGTGATTTTCTATTGCTTAAAAATGTAATTCCAGAAAAGATCCACTTCGAACTCTTTACGATTCCCGGACAAAAAAAATAAGAAGCAAAACTATCGGCAGCACAGGAAAAAGAAGAAGGGCCTTCTTCTCAAGTGCAAGTGAAAGTAGATGGTATTTCGTTTGATCTTGAGGTAGCCTACCAGGGCGACAGTATCCTGGATGCAGCGTTGAAAAAGGGAGCTGACCTTCCCTATGCATGTAAAGGCGGCGTTTGTACTACTTGTAAGGCAAGGCTTATGGAAGGAAATGTGAGGATGGATGTCAACTGGAGCCTGGAGCCAGAGGAATTAGAAAAGGGTTTTATCCTCACCTGCCAGTCGCACCCTACCACAGATAAGGTGACCGTTGATTTTGATGCCAAGTAATTAATGGATTGCAGGTGTGGTGGGTTCTCTCGCTAGTATATCCTGAATCGATTGCCGGATCCAGTAAATGGTACTAGCGCCAAGTCCGGAAGTATGAAAGTAAACTTTGCCTTCGGGGTCTATGACCACATGTGTGGGAAATGACCTGATGTTGTACAAACCTGCAAGGCGGCGGCCATTGTCAATAATGGTGTATTCAAAAGGAAATTTTTTCAAAAACTCCATGATGCTGGCTTTATCATCCAGGCCTACGGCAAGGAACATCACCCTGTCATTGGTTTTGAAACTGTCTACCAAAGCGTTCAGGTCAGGGATTTCCTTCCTGCACGGACCACAGTTCATGAACCAGAAATTCATTACTATAATTTTCCCTCTCATTTCCTTGATATCAATTCTGTTTCCATTGATATCTGTTGTTTCGAATGGGATAATGGTTTTACCTTTTTTAAAGTAGGCACTTTCACGCGGCTTTCCGCTGACCACCTTTACTGTGAATGGGGAGGATTCTACCTTCCTGTATAACAACCACTCCCTGCCGGGGTGGGATGGATCAAATGGTTTGATCGCATACCCTTTCATTAAAAGTTCTTTCCAGGTTGCGGCAGGATAAATGATTCCGGCAGCATCCATCACCACTGAATCTTCAATAACCTGCCTGGAATTCCCCTGTGCTTTTATATGAAAGCCCATGAGGAGCAGCCACGTTAAAAGAGGAAGAAATCTCATTCTGTAATTTTCACAAAAATATCGAGAGAGGGCACACCGAAAAGGAACCTTCTGTGTTAAATTTGTAATCAATAAAATTTATGATAGAACAGGTTCATGAACAAAGTTTTCAGGATAAAGTAGATGGGGAAGTCAGGATTGAACCGCGTGACTGGATGCCCGAACCCTACCGTCAGACGCTGATCCGTCAAATCAGTCAGCACGCTCATAGCGAAATTGTGGGCATGCTGCCTGAAGGAAACTGGATCAGCCGCGCTCCTTCCCTCAAAAGAAAGCAGATCCTGATAGCCAAAGTCCAGGACGAAGCAGGACATGGACTGTACCTCTATGCAGCAGCTGAAACGCTGGGCATTTCGCGCGATGAAATGATTGATCAGCTCCATAGTGGAAAAGCAAAATATTCTTCCATCTTCAATTACCCCACTCTTACCTGGGCCGATATGGGGGCCATCGGCTGGCTGGTAGATGGCGCTGCCATCATGAACCAGGTGCCACTGTGCCGTGCATCTTATGGTCCTTATAGCCGGGCGATGATCCGGGTCTGCAAGGAAGAAAGTTTTCACCAGCGGCAGGGTTTCGAAATCCTTCTGGTATTAAGTAAGGGATCAGCTGAACAAAAAGCCATGTGCCAGGATGCCATCAACCGCTGGTGGTGGCCAAGTATTATGATGTTTGGTCCGAATGACAGTGCCTCCATGCACAGCGAACAAAGCATGAAATGGAAAATCAAGCGCTTCAGTAATGATGAGTTGCGGCAGCGTTTTATTGATATGACAGCCGAACAGGCCAAAGTTCTGAGCATGACCCTTCCGGATCCTGAACTCAGGTGGAATGAAGAAAGAAAGCATTATGATTTTGGTGCCATCAACTGGGAGGAATTCTGGAATGTAGTGAATGGAAATGGCCCCTGCAACAGACAAAGAATAGAAGCAAGAAAAAAAGCATGGCAGGATGGTGCATGGGTGCGGGAAGCAGCCAGCGTGCATGCTGAAAAAAG
Organism: Flavisolibacter sp.; assembly: GCA_031365785.1. Lineage (GTDB taxonomy): Bacteria > Bacteroidota > Bacteroidia > Chitinophagales > Chitinophagaceae > Flavisolibacter. The sequence goes on from JANLYU010000154.1 coordinate 7,356, forward strand.
AACTGAAAGCCGGAAACATGAAAATAGATTTTGCTAAATATGC
>JANLYU010000211.1:0-2691 GCA_031365785.1 Flavisolibacter sp.
TAACCAGGCTAACGAGTGTTTTTCTTTTTTCCACGGTTGCAGTGATATCAAGAAATACCAATTCGTCGGCCCCCTGGCGTGCATATTCGGCAGCTAATTCCACCGGATCCCCCGCATCCCGAAGGTCAATAAAATTGGTGCCTTTTACCGTTCGGCCATCTTTAATATCTAAACAGGGTATGATCCTTTTGGCGAGTGACCCTGGTAATGGAGCATTGATCATGAAACAATTTGAAATTAAAGTACATGTGATCGGAATGTGTCAAGGATTTCCTTTCTGTTGGATATCATGAAGTTCAGCCAGACTTATTTTTCCTTCATAAATAGCCTTTCCAATGATCACCCCCCTGCATCCCGCTTCCTGTAACAATTTTACATCTTCAATTGAAGCTACCCCACCACTGGCCACAAAATGAAGCTCTGGAAATTTTTCAATGATGTGTTCATACAATTCCAGGGATGGCCCTGCAAGCGCACCATCTTTTGATACGTCGGTACAAAAAATTTTGTTCAGCCCTTTATCCATGTATTGCTGAATAAAATCATCAATATGGATATCCGTTCTTTCAGTCCATCCGCTGATGGTGATTTTTTCATCCCTGACGTCAGCACCAAGAAAAAATTTATCAGCACCGTATTGATGGATCCAGGAGGTGAATGTATTTTCTTCTTTTACTGCCATGCTGCCTATGGTGGCCATCGCAGCGCCTGCATCAAAAATAACCTGCAGGTCGACGGATGATTTAATACCTCCTCCAAAATCAATGATGAGTGCAGTATTTCCTGCGATCAACTCCAGTACTTTCCAATTCCGCACCGTGCCGGCTTTAGCACCATCCAAATCTACCAAATGAAGCCTGGTCATACCCGCATCTTCGAATTCCTTTGCTACTTCCAGCGGATGCTCATTATAAATTTTCTTCTGGCTGAAGTCTCCATGAATCAGACGGACGCACTTCCCGTCTATAATATCAATGGCCGGGATGATCTCCATTATAATTCCAAAAAGTTTTTAATAATCTGGTCGCCTGTTTCAGCACTTTTTTCAGTGTGGAACTGTACACCATAAAAGTTATTTTTTTGAACGGCAGCCGCATACTCAATTCCATAGTTACAGGTGGCGATCGTGAAAGGACCGTGTTCTGCATAAAAGCTATGTACGTTATAGACATAACTGTTCTCAGCAATCCTATCGAAAAGTCCGGTTTTTAACGAATAGATACGGTTCCATCCAACCTGTGGCACTTTGAGGCCCGCACCGGAACGTGCAAACTTTTTAACACGTACTGGAATAATATCCAGGCAATCGGTATCATTTTCTTCTGAATGGTGACACATCAATTGCATCCCCACACAAATCCCCAGAACCGGCTGCTTCAGAGACCTGATGACCTCCACCAGCCCATTTTCTCTCAGACTAGCCATCGCGCTGCTGGCCTCACCCACCCCGGGAAAGATTATTTTATCAGCACTTCTGATCCTTTCCGCATCACCGGTTACTTCCGCACCATAACCAAGCCGCTCAAGCGCATACAGCACAGACTGAATATTTCCCGCATTGTATTGAATGATGACCAGGTTCATGTAGAAATGAATTCAGAAAGATGAATATTTTGATTGACGCAATGATTACAGGGATCAACACTATCGGCAACCGATCTATGGATATCCTCATACAGTTCCTCAAAGTTGAGATTCCCCGTCTTAAGCATATTTCAAAATACCGTTTAAAAAATCCTTTGTTTGATGTGTTACTGTACTTCCCCTCGTATTTTCAATGGCCTGTATGTAGGCGGTTCCAATAATAGCACCATGAACCACTTTGCAGGCATCGTCGAATGTATGTTTATCTCTGATACCGAATCCTACCAGAATTGGATTTTTTAGTCTCATATTTTTCAACCTGCTCAGATAAGCAGTGACTTCTTCAAAATTTTTATCCGAACCGGTAATGGAAGAAGAGGATACTGCATATAAAAATCCCTGGCTCAATTCATCCAGTTTACGGATTCGTTCATCAGTTGTTTCAGGCGTTACCAAAAAAATAAAGTCGAGGCCAAATTTATGGATGATGGGACGGTACTCCTTTTCAAATTCATACATGGGAATATCAGGAATGATGAATGCATCAATGCCCACTTCACTGGCTTTTGCACAGAATTTTTCAAATCCGTATTGCAATAAAGGATTGAGGTATCCCATTAAAATAACAGGCAGTTCATTTCCTGCTATGTCTTCTCTGCGCAGGTCTTTTAACTGTTCGAAAAGCTTGGAAATGGTCATCCCGTTATTCAGTGCTATGGCGCTACTTTCCTGGATCACAGGTCCATCTGCAAGAGGATCACTATACGGCATTCCCAATTCAATCAGATCTGCTCCATAACGGCGCAATGCAGCAATGACCTCAGTGGTACTTTCCAGTTGCGGGTAGCCAGCCGTGCAGTATACATTCAGGATGCGCTCCTGCTTCCTTTCAAACAATTCATGTATTCTTTTCTTATCCATGGGTGGTGGTTCCTAAAAATTTATTGCTTGACTTCCTTTCTTTTACCTAAATGTTGACTGAACAAAATGGGCACCTGTGAATGATTCATTCAAAACATTTTCTTATGGTTCCGTGAACTGTAGAACGATTCATTCAACAAAATTGGGTGCTTTTCATATGGTCTTACAACAATTCATAAAAAGCAG
>JANLYU010000260.1:0-17540 GCA_031365785.1 Flavisolibacter sp.
CAGGATTGTATACCAGATTCAGAACCAACCCGGATCCTTCTTTTCCATAGCCTTCCTGGTTCAGCATTTTCAATGCTTTAATGCTGGATTCAAAAACACCATCGCCCCTTTGACGGTCTGTCCGGTCCTGAGAATAGAAGGGTAGCGAGGATACTACCTCCAGCTGATGGAGTTTATAAAATTGGGGGAGGTCGTAATATTTTTTATTGGCTAAAATGATTGTCAGGTTGCAACGTACGATGATGTGCCGCTCGAGTTTTTTTATTTCTTCCACGAACCACCTGAAATGTGGATTCATTTCCGGGGCTCCCCCGGTGAGGTCCACCATTTGTAATTCTGGATGACGTTGCAGGGCATCAAGGCACTGATACATCGTTTCCTGGGTCATGATCTCAGTTCTGTCGGGGCCGGCATCCACATGGCAATGCCGGCACACCTGATTACACATCTTTCCAACATTGATTTGAAAGGTTTGAATGCCTGTTGGCTGGAGCGGATAAAGGCCACTTTCTTCCAGCTTTTGCTGAAAGGGCACCAGGGCATAATCTCCTGTTTGCCCATGTTCCAGTATGTTCAGCTGGTTGTCCGAGTCTGCCAGCTGGTGATGCTGGCGATGAAGCGATTTCAATTTTGTATTTTCCGTTAACACCAATTAGAAGTTGAATCTTTGATAAAATAATCAGCAGCTGGCCGCTGCATCCATCCAGGTCTACATCGCAATCTCTTTCACCTTATTCATCATTTGAACTCCATGCACCAACGCAGCACCTCCTTTTATAGCAGCCGCCACATGAACAGCTTCCATCATCTGTTGCTGGCTCCATCCTTTTTCAAATGCGTCACTGCTGTAGGCATCGATGCAATAAGGACATTGGACCGCGTGGGAAACCGCCAGTGCGATCAGCGATTTTTCTCGCGCGGACAAAGCGCTGTCTTTAAACACTTCACCATAATAGGAGAAAAATTTATCTGCCAGGGGTTTTTGCCATTCTCCCACTTGGCCAAATTTTGCAAGGTCATCAGCATTGTAATAATGATTATCCATGTAGTTAGTTTGAATAGTTATGGAGATTTAATGTCCAGTCAAATGACCTGAATTCAATGGCCGGGAATTCATTTTCATTAAGGATGCCATATTGTTTCAATAGGCTCATCATTCCAGCTTTCCCTCCAAAATCGGCTCTGAACCAACTCATGATAGCAGGCAGGCGAAGGATGTTCTTCATCTGATCATATTCCACCTCTGCCGACAAGTAAGATTTTGTTGCCATGTCTAATTGCAACTCTATAGTTGTTACTTTATAAAAGGCAATAGGCGGACAACTGGCAGCACCGCAATTGAGTGCAAAATGGATCCTGTAATCCAACTGTTGAACCCGTAATTGTTTTTCCAGCCTGGATGGAAACATTCGGTTGAGGTAACCCAGGCTCCATTTGATTTTGGAACGACGGAGAATGCCGTGTTCTATCAGATCAAGACTTAATTTCTTACCTGCCACATCAAGGAAACTGGAATCAAAGAGCTGTTTTTTATTTTTATATTTCCATTCTTCTTTTCTCAATGTTGCTTGTAAGAATCCATTATAAATATTGATCCAAAATGATTTTTTCTCCTCGTCAGTATTCAGCGAATGAAACAATTCTTCCTCATCCAGTTGCTGGAGCTGAGCGAATAAGAAATCCAGTGAGGAAGCGGTTTTAGCACGGTATACGAACTCCTGGGAAAGCTGAACCAGTTGATTCCCGCATTCTGATATAGATGGTATCGCCTGAGCTGGATTCATTTTTATTTAGAGATAGAACAGGTGAAATTAGTGAGACTGTGGGTGCAGACCAACTATTAGTAGTTAAATACATCCTCTTTTCTACCAACCTTCACCCCGGCATGTTTCCATGACTCACTGAACTTTTCTTGTTAAAAAAAAATCCTGAAAGGAGAGCGATTCATTCAACATGATCAGAATCTTCGGGTTTCATACATATATACGGGTTGATATCGCATAAGGATTTATTCTGTTATTTTGCGCCATGCAAAAAAGCGACATGGAACAAACCATCAGGTTCTTGAAAGAACGGAGTTCAACAAGTCCTTTGATTGGAATTGTGCTCGGAACCGGATTGAATTCTTTTATTGATCATATTGAGGATCGGGTCATTATCCCGTATCATTCCATTCCCAACTTCCCTTTGTCTACTGTCGATTTTCACAAGGGTCAGCTGATCTGTGGCACCATAAGTCAAACTCCTGTTGTAGTGATGCAGGGAAGGTTTCATTTTTATGAAGGATATAGTTTGCAGCAAATTACTTTTCCGGTGAGGTGCATGAAGGAATTAGGAATTCAATATTTGTTGTTGAGCAATGCTTCGGGCGGACTCAATCCCGAATTCAAAAAAGGCGACCTGGTGATCACCGAAGACCATATCAACTTGCTTCCCGATAACCCACTCCGGGGCCTCGGGGATGAATACGGCAATCGTTTTGTTGATATGAGCCAGCCCTATGACCTGGTTTTGCAACAGTTAATAGTCTCTGCTTTTGAGAAAGAACAGTTGAATGTTAAAAAGGGTATTTATGTTTCAGTGATGGGACCTAACCTGGAAACCAGGGCCGAATACCGTTGGTTGAGGAGCATGGGTGCCGATATGGTGGGCATGAGCACGGTACCGGAAGTCATTGTTGCTAACCAGCTGGAGGTAAAATGTGCAGCTATTTCGGTGATCACTGATGAATGCGATCCGGACCACCTACAACCAGTAAATATTGCGGAGATCATTGAAGTGGCAGGGCAGGCCGATAAAAAACTTTCCCGCATCATGGTTCATATCATCCAGTCAATTCAACAGGTAAAAATGCAGTGAAGATGGTATGCATCATTTTCTTCAGGGTTCAAATAACTGTTTCAGCAATTCAAATAATTCAGGGTGTTTTTGTTCCATGAGCTGCGGCTGTTCAAAAAAGTATTCGGCAGCTACGGCCAGAAATTCAGCTTCGTTCTTGGTCCCGTAAGGATTCAGATCAGACTGGCCGTTTTTAATCAGGTCCATTTCCTGGTGTATGCGTTTCAGAAAGGGTAAGGCGAACTGGTGGGGGAGTAATGCCTCGATATTTCCATCAATCGATCCGTCAGTTTGATCCATCAGGTGTACGAATTCATGAATGGCTGTATTAGATGTATCCGAAGTAATCTGAAAACCTTTTCGAAGGTCATGCTGTGAAATCACCATCACATTTTGCATGGCGCCGTTTCCAACCATACCCAACACATCCCGGCCACTCCCCTCTATCTGAAAATCTTCCCGGAAGGAACCTGGGTACACTAACACTTCATGCAGGTTGCGGTATTCCCAGCCTTCGAACGCAAAAATGGGTACGATCCCTGCCGCGGCAATCAGCACCCGGTCCATGTCTTCCACAGTAGTGGAAACACCAGTGATGCGGATTTTTTTCAAAAAGGCCAGCACCCTGCTTTCGAATTTGATTTTATCTGTCGCATTCAGCTGTTGATAAAAGCGTACGTGCGTTTCTAAAAGATTTTTTACAATTTCTATTGGCGGAGGTTCAAAAAACTGTTTCTTTTTTGAAAACAGGTAGATCAGAAAGGCAATGCAAATCATTGAAATCAGAAATAATAACAGATCCGTTGTGGTATACATGGTTGTGTGCCTGCTCGTTTATTTGATGATTTTAACTTTCAACATTTAACACTCAACATATTGTCTTTGCTACCAATTATTCATTTCACCTTCGATAGTTCTGCCCGATTCCTCCGGTGGATGATCCTTCCACTCCTGATCATAATTCACGAACCACGAAAGCCATAGCACCCGCGAAAAACGCATTAGCCATGGTTGTAAGGCCACCAGTAAAACAGAGTTGAATATCATCCAAAATAAAAATCTCCGGTCCGAAAATGAAAAACCGATGACGAGAAACCATACCAGAAAACTGACAAGGGTGATCAGCAGCGCGATTATATAACTTACATAACCCGTTCCGTAATAGAAACCCACTTCTATGTCAGTAGGTTGTTTGCATAAAGGGCAATGGCTGAACATATCCATGTTGCGTTTGAAAAGAAAAGTCTGGCGGTGGCGGAACAACTTTGCTTCCCTGCAACGGGGGCACCGGCAACTAAGCACTGCGGACCAGTAACCCCTGTGGGGATGTTGGGTGTTCATTGAACTATAGATAATCCAGCACCTTTTCCATTTGCATGCTGCGGGATCCTTTAACGAGTAGGTAGGCCTGTTGTAGTTGTTCTTTTTTCAGCCATTCCCCTGCCTCTGCGGGCCGTTCGAATTGTTTGAAGGGATGATTCGTTTTTAAAAAATCTCCTCCAACCAGTAACACTTCTTTCCACTGATATTTTTTTATTTCTTCAATTACATTGATGTGTTCCTGTACACTTTCATTCCCTAATTCAGCCATGGCACCCAATGCTAATATCTTATTGTTCCCCTCCGTCCTGGCAAAATTTTCTATGGCTGCGATCATACTGGTGGGGTTGGCATTGTAGGCATCGAGGATCACCTTATTCGATCCTTTCTGCAGCAGTTGTGACCTGCTGTTGGTGGGATGATATTGTTCAATGGCGTTTTTGATGTCAGGATCAGGCACTTTGAAATAGGTGCCCACCGCTATCGCTGCCAGAACATTAGGAAAATTGTAATTGCCCACCAGCCTGGTTTCGATTTTTCCAGGTACTCCTTTGCTAACCTCCAACGAAAGGAATTGACCAGAGGGTAACAACTTACCAATGACATCTGCAGATGATGTACCGTAGGTAAATAAGTTTTGAATGCCTTTGCTCATCTCAAAAAGGTAGGAGTAATCTTTCATCACAAAGGCAGTTCCGTTGTGGACGCGTAAATAATCAAACAGCTCACCCTTTCCTTTTCTCACGCCTTCCTCGCTTCCGAATCCTTCGAGGTGCGCTTTTCCGCAATTGGTGATCAGGCCATGTGTGGGGTGGGCCAGGAGGCAATAGGATTCTATTTCTTTCTGATGGTTGGCCCCCATTTCAATCACGGCTATTTGCGCGTCGCTTTTGATCTTCAGCAATGTTAGGGGCACACCAATATGGTTGTTGAAATTTCCCGCGGTGGTATAAGTGATCATCGAAGTGGAAAGCACTGCATGGATCAGTTCCTTGGTGGTGGTTTTGCCATTGCTTCCTGTGATGGCTATAAAAGGAATCTGGAATTGTTGCCTGTGGTGGAGCGCCAGTTGCTGTAAAGTAGTTAATACATTTTCCGTAAGAAGCGTTTTTCCTTCCATGTGATAGCTGGGGTCATCTATCACCGCATAACATGCCCCTGCCTCAAGAGCACGAAGGGCATATTCATTTCCATTGAAATGTGGACCTCGGAGGGCAAAAAAGATGTCACCCCGTTTCAGCTGGCGAGTATCTGTTTGAACAGAAGGATGCAGGAGGAAAATCTGGTACAGTTCTTCGATGGACATGTGCAAAAATACACTAGAAGCCAATAGCTGGCATTGATGGATCAGTTGCCAGCCTCTGAATTAGATGGTAGGATACCATAAAAAAGTCCCGAATAAATCGGGACTTCAATATGATCACAACAGAGATTACCGTTTTTGTTTTTTCGTTTTAAAGAAATTACCGGTCCTGCGTTTGTTTCCTTCTGGACTTCCCATACGGTCCATCGCACAACGGAAACCAACGGTGCTAAGCGCCTGGTCTTCTTCAAGGAAACGACGGGTTCCGGGACTTAGCCAGTAAGCGCGGTCATTCCAGCTTCCACCTTTATAAACCCGCGATTTATCACTGATTAAAGTTGTTTTACCATATCCATAGGAGGCATCTGACTGTTCATCACCATCCAGGAAGTTGATTACATTACCACGCTGGTAATTACGGCGCTTCATGCTTTCAGAATCCGTAACCGGAACCATTTTCACACGGCCCACACTATCAATTTCTGTTTCACCACTTCCGTTCTTATACAATTTCATGTATTTATTACCTCTTACAGGGGCCACATCATCACCATTGGTGGCTACGTCCATGTTAGTAAGCGGACGGTAAACGTCGAATACCCACTCACTGACATTACCAGCCATGTTATAGATACCGAAACCATTGGGGTAAAAAGATTTTACATCTGCGGTATACACGGCGCGGTCATTCAGTCCGCCAGCGACTCCAGCGTTATCACCGGAACCTCTTTTGAAATTAGCAAGAAACTGTCCTTGCCAGCTACCATGTTTGTCTTCACGCAGGCCACTATATTTCATATCCTGAGTCCAGGGATAAACCTGTTTGTTGGATTGTAACTCTTCACCACGCTTTCCTTCCTTCAGGGATGGATGGGGGTTTTGGTTAATCAAACCATAAGCAGCATATTCCCACTCGGATTCAAAAGGCAAACGGTAGTCTGGCATCAGGATACCATCTTCCATATTCACCTGGGTCCTTGGTGTTCCCATGGGAGAAATCAGCTTGTCTTTTTTATTTGGTTTACCGGGTTGCGCCTGATAAAGACCTAACAGGTATGATTTGGTAGTGAAGTTATTTTCCTGCTGCTGTCCCTGAATGCCTTGCTTAGATACAAAACCTTTGCCCATGAGGATGGCCTCATTGACACGGTCGCTTCTCCAAAGACAGAAATCATAAGCCTGTCTCCAGCTCACACCTACCACAGGGTAGTTATTAAAACCTGGATGGCGGAAATAATATTCAACCAGTGGTTCATTATAACTCAACTCACTTCGCCAAACTAAAGTATCGGGCAATGCGTTATCGATGATTTTTTGATTATTGGGATCACTTTCAGGATCAAAAATCCTGTACAACCAGTGAATATATTCACGGTAATGGACGTTGGCAACTTCGGTTTTGTCCATATAAAAGGAGGGAACGGTAACACGCTTGGGTATATTATCCCAGTTGCCCATTACATCTTCTTCTGTCTGGCCCATCGTAAAGGTTCCACCCTGAACAAACACCAGACCTGGACCTGTTTTCTGGTCATTGGATTTAGCTACCTGGTAGCCACCCATTTTTTTGTCATTGTAATTCCAGCCTGTGACTTCAGACTTGTCGTGCTTGTTCTTTTTGCCCAATAGGCTGCAAGAGGAAAGGGCTGCGGTACAGGATAAAAGGATTAAAAAATTTTTTGCTTGCATGATTGCTGTTTTAGTCTTTCTAAAGGACACATGGATTATTTCCTGTGCCTGCCTTGTTAAACCTATGTATTTGAATAACTTTAACGCCTGCTGACAGGCAATTATTGTATTCAGGCAAGGAAAACAAGCCAGTCTGCGAATATATATAGAATGTTATAAATTTTATAGTGAGTTTTACGTTTTTTAGATGTGAAATCTACGATAGGCACCTCGATGATCCCGAATAGAAAACTTTTGATCCTCAGCATTTTAGCTTTTTGTACCTACCTGGCTGGGGCCCAAAGGACCTATGTTCCCAATTCAGTTCTTTCCAGTGGCAACTGGTTCAAATTCAGCCTGTCAGAAGAAGGTGTTTATAAAATTGATGTCCCTTTTCTGAATAGTCTGGGTATTTCCGGGAATATACCCTCCGGTCAACTTAGAATTTTTGGAAATGGAGGGGCCATGCTTCCGGAATCCAATGCTGAAATACCTCCAGACGACCTGATAGAAAATTCTATATATGTGGTTGACGGGGGCGATGGGATCCTTAATAATAACGATTATATACTTTTTTTTGCCCAGGGCCCGGACCGGTGGGTTAAAGATTCGGTGAACCGACGTTTCGCCCATCAAAAAAACCTATATGCTGAAAAATCTTACTATTTCTTGTCAGTAGGAGGCGCAGGCCTCAGAATAGCTACCGATGCCAGCACCGGACCGGCAGCTAATCTGGTCAATTCTTTTGATGAAAGATATTTTCACGAACTGGATACAGTGAATTTCCTGAACAGTGGCAAGGAATGGTTTGGTGAAGAATTTTCCGATGCTCCCGGTCGAACACTTGAACGGAGCTTCAACCTGCCTTTGAGTGAGGTGCTTCCACAACAGGCTACCCTTATTACCAGTGTTGCTGCCCGTTCGGTTAACAACGCTGGCAGATTTACGATCAGTATCAATAACCAGCCCCTGTCACAAGTGGAAGTGCCGCCAACGGGTACGGGATTGTATGACCTTTTTGCCCAGCAGGTGCAGCAAAAAGATCTTTTTTTACCAGGCCTGACTACGGTAGTGGCTACTTACAAATATCAACCCGGGGGTTTCAACAGCCAGGGTTGGCTCAACTGGTTTGAATTTTTTTGCAGGCGTAGTCTTACCATGAAGGCGGGAAAGCAATTGCTTTTCCGGGACTGGAACAGTGTGGGTCTTTCAAGGGCCACATTCAATATTTCCAATGCCGATAATACCCTGCAGGTGTGGGAAGTGACCGATCCGCTACACCCGGTAAAAATGAATACCAACATCAGTGCGGGTCAGTTACAATTCAGTAATGATGCCCAACGCCTGAAGGAATATGTCAGCTTTTCGAACTTTTTGGTTCCACAGCCGGTTGGAAAAATCTCTAATCAGAATCTGCATAATACTTCAGAAAAAGAGCTGCTGATCGTGACTTATCCTGGTTTTATTTCGGAAGCGAAAAGGTTAGCTGTTTTTCATCAGCAGCAAAATAACATGAGGACACTGGTAGTAACCACGGATGAAGTGTTCAATGAATTTGGCAGTGGCACTCCTGATCCGACCGCCATCAGGGATTTCGTTAAAATGTATTTTGACAGGTACAAGGCCAACTGGTCGCAGACCGGGAAGTACCTCCTTCTATTCGGGAAAGCATCTTTCGATTACAAAAACCGGATTCGTCAGAATACCAGCCTGGTACCGGCTTATGAAAGTGCTTCTTCTCTTGACCCGCTTTCTACTTATACCTCAGATGATTTCTTTGGTTTTTTAGATGACGCGGAAGACATCAATTCCGGCAATGTGGTCAATCAGTTAGATGTGGGAATTGGGCGCATCCCTTCCAGGAATGTGGAAGAAGCCAAGAATTTTGTAGACAAGGTCATGGACTATTATTCTCCCTCCGCTTTGGGGCCGTGGCGCAACAACCTGAACTTTATAGCGGATGATGAAGATAATAACCTTCATCTCCAGGATGCTGAAGTGATCACGGCCACCGTATCTGCTACCAACCCTGTATTCAATCAGCAAAAAATATATCTCGATGCCTACCTGCAGGAAAATGCATCTTCAGGTGGGCGTTATCCGCAGGTGAACGCTGTAGTGAACAGCAATATTTATAATGGAACACTCTTATGGAATTATAATGGCCATGGCGGACCACTTCGACTGGCAGAAGAAATAGTGATCGATCAGCAGATGGTCAATAACTGGAATAACCGGTACCGGCTGCCACTTTTTATCACAGCCACCTGCGACTTCGCACCCTTTGATCATCCAACCATTAATTCACTTGGCGAGAACCTGCTGGTAAGGCCTCGAACCGGGGCTATAGCTTTAATGACGACGACACGAGTAGTTTTTGCTTTCAGCAACAGGATCATCAACAATAATTACCTGAAGTTCGCATTGAAGCCTGATCCCATGGGGCGCTATTTATCACTCGGAGAAGCTGTGATGACCACAAAAAACTATACGTACCTGTCGTCCGGTGATATTACCAACAACCGGAAGTTTACTTTATTGGGCGACCCTGCCATGACTTTGTCGTTCCCTGGTTACCAGATAAAGTTAACAAAGGTCAACGGGAAAGATATTACAGCAATGGTGGATACACTGGGAGCTTCTGAAACGGCGGTGGCAGAAGGTGAAGTCATTGACATCAATGGGAATCTGTTGAATTCCTTTCAGGGCACTGCGTACCTTTCACTTTTCGATAAGCCACAAACCGTCATCACGCGCGGTAATGACCCATCGAGCCAGGTGGTTTCATTTTCAGATCAGCAAAACCTGCTTTTCAAAGGCAAGGCCACTTTACAGAATGGAAAGTTCATCATCAGGTTCAAGATACCACGAGATATCAATTTTCAGTTCGGATATGGGAAGTTCAGCTTGTATGCGGAGGATGGAACAAAAGATGCCCATGGTTTTTCTAACCAGGTCATTATTGGTGGTATTGCCACAGGCACCGCCGGTGATGATCAGGGTCCGGTGATCAGGGCCTATTTGAATGATGAGAAATTTGTAAATGGAAGTATCACCAATGCAGCTCCCATACTGATTGTGAAATTATCTGATTCATCCGGTATCAATACAGGGAGTTCAGGTATAGCCCATGATATTGTGGCTACTCTGGACCAGGACAACAACCGGTACTTCGTACTGAATAATTTTTTTGAAACAGATCTTGATAATTATCAAAAGGGAATGCTGCGGTTTCAATTGCCAGAACTAACACCCGGCCCTCACACGCTTCACCTCAAGGCATGGGACCTGATGAACAATTCGAGCGAATACCAGCTTGATTTTACAGTCGTCAATAGAAACGAAATCATTATCGACCATGTGTTGAATTATCCTAATCCATTTACTACCAAAACAACTTTCTGGTTCGAACATAATTATCCGGGCACGGATCTCATTGTGCGGGCCGATGTGTTCAGCGTCAGCGGCCAGCTAATAAAAACCATCATACAAACAATAAATACCCCCGGAAACCGTTCGAGTGAACTGGAATGGGATGGAAGAGATTCGTATGGTAATAAAGTGGCTAAGGGGGTATATATCTACCGGCTACGGGTTAAAACCCCGGATGGAAAAACTGCTGAAAAATGGGAACGCCTGGTGATCCTGGGCAAATAACAAAAACTTGTGTTCTATTCATTTATAACCAAAACTGATATATTTTCACACACTTTAAAAAAGAACTATGAGATTAACTGCTTTTCGACTGACAGCTGCTGTGACCTTTTTGATGACAGGAGTATTGCCTGATGTGAACGCACAAACGGCTAGGCCGATCAATGTAGTTACTACTGCCGTTCCTTTTCTTCGGATTTCTCCGGATGCACGTTCCGGGGGTATGGGTGATCTTTCACTGGCTACTTCAGCGGATGCAAGTGCTTCTTATTTTAACCTTGGAAAAGTTCCTTTCAATACATCTAAAGTTGGCGTGAACCTAACTTATACACCCTGGTTGAAGAAGATCGTGAACGACGTTTACCTGGCCTCACTATCTGGATTTTATAAATTTGACGACAACCAGGCTATTTCCGCTTCACTCCGCTATTTCAGTTTGGGGCAGATACAATTCACGGATAATTTTGGAAATATTCAGGGAAATGGCAATCCGAAAGAATTTGGTGTGGATATGGGATATTCAAGAAAGCTTTCTGATAAAACCGGACTTGGCATTGGTTTGAAATATATTTATTCCAACCTGGCATCGGGTGCTGTTTCTTCAGCCGGAACCTATAAGGCCGGTAGTTCTGTAGCTGGTGATATTGGTATTTATAATAACAGTACCAATCAGGCAGGACAGGGATGGGCTTTTGGTGCGGCACTGACCAACCTGGGAAGAAAAATTTCCTATACTGATAATGCAGACCAGAAAGATTATATCCCAGCTAATTTCGGCATTGGCACTTCTTATACGAGAGTGTTCGACGAAAGCAATAAAGTGAGCTTTGGCATTGACTTGAATAAATTACTGGTTCCTACGCCTCCGACCTCCACTGGTAATTATCCTGGTGATTCTGCAGCCCTGGTCAAATACAGAAATAAATCAGTGATCACCAGCTGGTTTAGTTCCTTTGGCGATGCGCCCGGTGGTTTCAGTGAAGAAATAAAAGAATTTCAGGCATCTATTGGTGCCGAATACTGGTATAATAACCAGTTTGCATTAAGGGCAGGTTATTTTTATGAAGACAAAACAAAAGGTAACCGTCGATTTTTTACTACCGGTGTGGGCATCAAGTATAATGTTTTCAACCTGAATTTTTCTTACCTCATTCCTTCCAGTGGAACAGGAAGCAACCAGAATCCTTTGTCGAATACGCTGCGTTTTTCACTGGTATTTGATATCGATGGTTCTGCGCCTGCACAGTAATAATGTTTTTACTTTTCTTTTCTTAAAGTGATGCTTTTAATGCCGTGGGCTTTATCAGGCCGGCAACTGATGACCAATCATGTACTTATCTTTTACTGATATTTGCATAAAGATATTTATGGGTTTCAGAATTGGCTTTGGGGTGGACTTTCATCAATTGGCAGCAGGCAGGGAATTAAAAATCGGAGGTGTTTCTATTCCTTATGAAAAAGGTGCGGTGGGTCACAGTGATGCGGATGTATTATTGCATGCCATTTGTGATGCGTTGCTTGGTGCTGCCGCTCTGGGGGACATAGGTGTTCATTTTCCGGACACTGAACAGAAATTTAAAAATATCGACAGCAAAGTGTTGCTGGCAGCTACCATGAAGCTGATTGAAAATGCAAACTACCGGCTGGTTAATATAGATACCACTCTTTGTTTGCAGGAGCCAAAAATTCAACCCTATGTAGCAGCCATGCAGCATTCCATAGCCAGCATTACCGGCTCTTCTGAAAAAAATATTTCCATCAAAGCCACTACTACGGAGTTGATGGGTTTCGTAGGACGGAAGGAAGGCGTCATGGCTTATGCCTCCGTTTTATTGGAAACTATTTAACACCTTTGGTAATGCAGCAACCTATCTTTGACCGTATGGCCATTGAAGTAAAAATTATAAATACTTCTAATAATAATCTACCCGAATATGCCAGCGAAGGATCTTCAGGTATGGACCTTCGCGCCTTCCTGGATGTTCCGCTTTCACTTGATCCTATGGAAAGAAAGCTGATCCCAACAGGTTTGTTCATTGAACTGCCTTCAGGCTATGAGGCACAGGTGCGGCCCCGCAGCGGGATGGCAGTAAAACAGGGTATCACCTGTTTGAATTCACCAGGAACGGTAGATAGTGATTACAGGGGGGAAATCAAAATAGTTTTAATCAATCTTTCTGATGAAGTGCAGGTGATACACCCCGGTGACAGGATCGCACAAATGGTTGTTCAACAAGTAGAGAAGGTATGCTGGAGCGAGGTATCGATATTGAAAGATACCCTCCGCAGTGAAGGCGGTTTTGGTTCAACAGGTAAAAATTAATGCATGACAAGACTTATTATTTTTTTTATAGCTGTTACTTTAATATTGTCATGCAGGTCTACCAGGAAGATCCAGACAGCGATCAGCAGGAAAGACACCGTATCAACAGCAGGGCTACCATCGCAAAATGCATTGACTGATACGTTGCAGATGATCCGTTCCACCCTGCAAAAGATAAATGTCAATAAAATTGATTTTACAACATTTTCCGCCAAGGTGAATGTGGATTATAAGGGGAGTGACGGTAAAAATTATGACGTTAATGCCAATATCAGGATGATCAAAGACAGCGCCATCTGGATTTCGGCCAACGCACTGTTGGGAATTGAGGCACTGCGTGTTTTCATCACCAAAGATTCAGTGAAGCTGCTCAATAAACTCAATAAAACTTATACGGCTCGCAGTGTGGATTATCTTAAAGAGGTCACCGCATTGCCTCTAGACCTTTCCACCCTTCAACAACTGATCATCGGTAATCCGGTTTATCTGGATACCAATATTGTATCCTATTCCTCCGGCAATAATATTATTTCCATACTGAGTGTTGGAGAATGGTTCAAGAACCTGGTAACCCTTACAGAGAATGAAAAAACTCTGCTGCATAGCAAACTGGATGACAAGGATATTACTAAGAACCGAACGGCCGACCTTACATATTCAGATTATGAAACCAAAAAAGGATTCCCTTTTTCAACCAAAAGAAAGATCACGATTACTGAAAAGAAAAAACTTGATATCAAACTGGATTTCAAACAGTATGATTTTAATGAAGGTGTCAATTTCCCCTTTTCCGTACCTAAAAATTACCAGCTGAATTAAAATTTAATTTCAACTGATGCGTTATCCGCTAGTTCATAATCACACCACATGCAAAAACTACTGATCCTTTTCATTTGCTTTTTGGGGGTTCAGGTGGCATTCTGCCAGCCGGCGCAGGATAAGGCACGACTGGAAAAGGAGCGCCAGGATATCCAACGCGAGATCAGTGATATTCAATCTAATTACAACAAGGTGCGCGGCCTGAAAAAAGAAACACTGGGAAAACTGAATATGCTTCAGCGAAAGCTGGAATTACAAGACAGGTTGATTGGAAATATCAATAGGGAAATCCGGACGATCAACGATGACATTTACCTGAGTAATGTCGAAGTACACCGGTTACAGGTGCAGCTCGATACGTTAAAAGCACAATATTCACGGAGTGTGATTTATGCATACAAGAATAAAGGAAATTACGATTTCCTGAATTTTATATTTTCTTCTAATTCTTTCAATGATGCTTTGAAACGGGTGGCTTACCTGAAATCTTACCGTTCTTACAGGCAACAGCAGGTAAATATTATACTGGATACCAAGAAAGCGATTGAAGACAAGAAAAAACAATTACTGGGCAAGCAGTCTCAGAAAAAATCCGCGCTTCAAAACCAACAACATCAGCTGGTAGAACTGGCGAACCAGAAAAAAGAGAAAGATGCTGTGGTCACCCGGTTGAAGTCGCAGGAAAAGGACCTTGCCAAGGAGATCGCTGCTAAAAAGAAAAGAGACAACACCCTGAAAGGACAGATTTCTGCCATCGTGCGCAGGGAAATAGAATCTGCACAAAGGGCGGAGCGGGACAGACTGGCGTCTCTGAAGAAAAATGAAACTACGGTAACCACCAATACAGGGAACTCAAAAACTACCATACCAAAACGAAGGGAAGAATACCTGATCCTGAATGAAGGCCAGAAAGCCATGGCTGCTAAATTTGAAAATAATAAAGGCGGTTTACCCTGGCCCGTAGATAATGGTTATGTAAGCATACCATTTGGAACCAGTAAAATTGGTGGTTTGTCAATGGACAATCCAGGGCTTACCATATCAACACCTTCTTCAGGAGTTGCTGTGAAAGCGGTGTTCGACGGGGAGGTCAGTGCGGTTTCTAACCTGGGGGATGGAATGATGGTCATGATCCGTCATGGTAAATACTTCACCGTATACAGTAACCTTTCTTCAGCCAGTGTGAGCAAAGGAAGTTCTGTAAGAACCGGACAGGTGATCGGGAAAACCGCGCAGGCAGATGATGGTACCGGCGGTCAGCTGGATTTTATGCTGATGATCGAAACCAAAAATGTAAACCCCTCACCGTGGCTAAGTCGCCGTTAACCAACCAATTCCTTGCTTAGCACCCTGTCGTATAATTTTTCATAGATCGGGATGATATTGCTGATGTCAAAATGTTGCGCCTGAAGGATGACTGCCTGTTTAAACTGTTGTAGCCGTTCTTCATTTTGCAAAATATCCATAGCCTGCGCACTCATCATTTCCACGTCTCCCACATTTCCCATAAATCCGGTAACTCCCTGGATCATGATTTCTCCCAGGCCTCCCGCGTTAGTAGATACTACAGGCACACCAGCTGCCATGGCTTCCAGTGCAGCCAAACCAAAACTTTCATATTCGGAAGTAAGTAAAAAGAGATCGGCGATTGCCAGGATGTCTTCCATTTGTTCCTGCTTACCCACAAAGCGAA
Source organism: Flavisolibacter sp. (assembly GCA_031365785.1). Lineage (GTDB taxonomy): Bacteria > Bacteroidota > Bacteroidia > Chitinophagales > Chitinophagaceae > Flavisolibacter. The sequence goes on from JANLYU010000260.1 coordinate 15,619, forward strand.
CATCATCGCATACGCCGAGCTGCCTGCAAAGGTCTTCAGCGGGTCCTCGTTCCGGGCCATCTCCTACAAAAAGTAATTTACTGGGTATTTGCCTGGATACATTGTGAAAGATCCTCACTACATCCTGAACACGCTTGATCCGTCTGAAATTGGAAGCGTGCATCAAGACCCTTTCTCCGTTAGGAGCAATCACTTTTTTGAACGCGTCAATGGGCTTGCGCGAAAAACGGGCTACATCTACAAAATTGTAAATGACTTCAATATTTTTTTCAATTTTAAATGTTCTGAAAGTTTCATCACGCAGGTTTTGCGACACCGCAGTGATGGCATCACTCTGGTTGATCGAAAAAGCAACTACAGGTGCATAGGTCTTGTCGCGTCCGACCAGGGTAATATCAGTTCCATGAAGGGTGGTAATCACCGGAATGTATATGCCTTCCTGCTCCAATATCTTTTTAGCCATGTATGCTGCGGATGCATGAGGTATGGCATAATGTACATGAAGTAATTGCAGCTGGTTGTTCTTGATCACGTCTACCATAGTACTCGCCAGTGCGGTTTCATAAGGAGGATAATCAAACAGCGGGTAAGTGGGTACCTGCACTTCGTGGTAAAATATATTGGGTATGAATCCATTCAGCCTAACGGGCTGCTGATATGTAATAAAATGTACATGGTGGCCTTTTTGTGCCAGGGCCTTTCCTAATTCAGTAGCCAGAACACCACTTCCTCCGAATGTGGGATAACATACAATTCCAATCTTCATGTTGACGATTCAATAACTAAGGTAACTACAAAAAGCGGATAGCTTTTGTTCAGCTCTTTGAAATAATTGCATATGGCATCAGGTTTCATTTTAATTTTAAGGATGAAAATATTAGCATCCGTACTGGTGTTCTCGTTCCTGTACCTCTCCGCCAAAGCACAGCAGGAGGACTCCCTTTTTATCAGGCGCATAGCAGATGTAATACTTACAAAAGGCGAGGCGTATGAAGACCTCCGGTTTCTCACCAAGCAGATAGGTGGAAGGCTGAGCGGATCCAATCAAATGGTCCAGGCCGAAAAGTGGGGATTTGAAACATTGTACGCTTTACAACCCGGTAAAGTATGGTACCAGGAATGCATGGTTCCCCATTGGGTGCGGGGCGGAAAGGATGTAGCGCTGGCTTTTTACAATCCTGGTGAGAAATCTTTAATCAATAAGGGAACCATCAGGACTTTGGATGTGATTGCACTTGGCAATTCAATTGGTTCGGGCTTGAAAAGTATAAAGGGAGAAGTGATTGAAGTGGATTCTTTTGAAGAATTGGAGGCTAAAAAAGATGTAGTCAAAAACAAGATCGTATTTTATAATTATCATTTCAATCCAACATTTATAAAAACCTTCCAGGCATATGGAGATGCCGTGCGTTTTCGGGGCGGGGGTCCAAGTGCGGCTGCAAAATACGGCGCTGTGGCAGTCCTTGTTCGCAGCATGTCTGAAAGCACTGATAACAATCCTCATACTGGAGCGTTGCGGTACGACAGTACCTACCCGCTCATTCCTGCGGTGGCCGTAGGCTTGAAAGATGCTGAGTGGCTGAGTCATCAATTGAAAAATTCTAAGGTGATTCTTCAAATCAAAACCCATGGTCATTTTCTTGCAGACACGACCGGGCACAATATAGTTGCAGAAGTGAAAGGTTCTTTGTTCCCGGATGAATACATCACCATTGGAGGTCACCTCGACAGTTGGGATCCAGGTGAAGGTGCTCATGATGATGGGGCAGGCGTGGTGCAAACCATTGAAGTGCTGAGAACTTTACTGGCTTTGGGCTACCAGCCAAAACATACCCTCCGTTTTGTACTGTTTGCCAACGAAGAAAATGGTTTGCGCGGAGGAAATAAATATGCGGAGGAAGCGAAATTGAAAAATGAAAAGC
>JANLYU010000250.1:0-3076 GCA_031365785.1 Flavisolibacter sp.
CTGCTTTGTCCAGTTCCGGATTGAAATCGTCTATTTTTCCCGGTATCCGAACATCACTCCAGAACTCTTTGCGCAACTGCCTGATCTCGCGAATCGCCTCTTCCAATCCCTTGGCATTACGGGCCATTCCACATTTGTCCCACATGATTTTACCCAACCTTTTATGCAAACTTTCCACGGTTTGATTTCCTTTGATATTCATCAAACGTTCAATCCGTTCACGTACATCAGCTTCTGTTTGTACAAATGCAGGATGATCAGTGGATATAGAAGCCACCCGGATTTCATCGGCCAGGTAATTACCAATGGTATAGGGTATCACGAAATATCCATCTGCCAGACCCTGCATCAGTGCAGAGGCGCCCAGGCGATTGGCACCGTGGTCAGAAAAATTACATTCCCCCAATGCAAAAAGACCCGGAATATTGGTCATCAATTCATAGTCAACCCACAAACCTCCCATGGTATAATGCACGGCAGGATAGATGCGCATCGGGAAAACATAAGGATTTTCACCAGTGATCTTTTCGTACATATCGAAGAGGTTACCATACTTTTCCTTCACCACTTCTTTCCCCATAGAAAGAATCTGCTCCGGTGTGGCGTTTCCCATGCCATGTTTTCCTGCTTCTACTTTACCATAGCGCTGAATGGCGGAGGCATAATCTAGATACACGGCCTGTCTGGAGGTACCCACGCCAAATCCCGCATCGCATCTTTCCTTGGCGGCTCGTGAAGCCACGTCGCGCGGAACGAGGTTGCCAAATGCCGGATATCTTCTTTCCAGGTAATAATCCCTTTCTTCTTCCGGTATTTCGTTGGGTTTGCGGTTATCGCCCTGTTTTTTTGGAACCCAGATCCTTCCATCATTGCGTAATGATTCCGACATCAGGGTAAGTTTCGACTGATGATCACCGGTAACAGGAATGCATGTGGGATGAATCTGTGTAAAACAAGGATTTCCAAAAAACGCACCTTTCTTATGGGCTTTCCAGATGGCAGTGGTATTACTACCCATGGCATTGGTGGAGAGATAGAAAACATTCCCATAACCGCCGCTGCACAATAAAACAGCATGGCCGAAATGTCTTTCCAATTCTCCAGTAACCAGGTCGCGGGCGATAATACCCCTCGCTTTGCCCTCGATCATTACGATGTCAAGCATTTCATGCCGGTTGTACATTTTCACATTACCCAGGGTGACTTGTCTTTCCAATGATTGGTAAGCCCCAATGAGTAGTTGTTGGCCTGTTTGTCCGGCTGCATAAAAGGTTCTTTGTACCTGCGTGCCTCCAAAAGACCGGTTACTAAGTAAGCCCCCGTACTCCCGGGCGAAAGGAACTCCCTGTGCCACGCACTGGTCGATGATATTGACGCTGACTTCTGCCAGGCGGTGTACGTTTGCTTCCCTGGACCGATAGTCGCCACCTTTGATGGTATCATAGAATAAACGGAAAACAGAGTCTCCGTCATTCTGGTAATTTTTTGCTGCATTGATGCCTCCCTGCGCGGCAATGGAATGTGCTCTTCTCGGTGAATCCTGAAAACAAAAGGCCTTCACTTTATATCCCAATTCACCTAATGAAGATGCAGCGGAAGCGCCGGCTAGGCCAGTTCCGATGATGATGATTTCCAGGTTTCTTTTATTAGCAGGATTGACCAGCTTCACATGACCTTTATAGTCTTCCCATTTCTTCTCCAGTGTTCCTGCTGGTATTTTTGCATCAGGCATATGTGTATTTTCTGATTTTTATTTCATTACAATCAAATCATTGTATTTGTTTTGCAAATGTTCCATATTCATCCTACCTGCTCAACATGAACCAGTTTGTCTGCAGGCTATGAACTCACATACGGGCTCACCCAATTCAGATACATGCTTATGGGCATCAGCGCAAAAAGAATACAAACGATGGACGTAAAACCATACCCCATGATCTGGAGCATAGCTAAATATTTTTTGTTGTGAACACCCATAGAGCGGAAAGCACTTTGAAAACCATGAAACAGGTGGAAGGCAAGCGAAAAAACTCCCACCAAATAAAGTATAACCACCCAGGGGCTTTGAAAAACTTCATACATCTTTAAAAATAAATTATGCATTTGTTTCCCATTATAGGTAACTTCTTCCAGGTCATTAGTGATTCGTGAAGGAACCCAGAACTGAGCAATGTGAACCACCAGATAAATAAAAATAAGAGTTCCCAGCAGTGCCATACTACGACTCATCCAGGTGCTTCCCCTGCTTCCAAGACTAACCTGATAACCCTTCCTTCTACGGGTTCTGTTCTTGATTTCAATAGCATACCCCTGAATGATGTGCAACAGAAACCCTGCAAACAAACCCAACTCCATCAAGCGTACCACAATCGCATTTCCCATGAAATAGGCTGCCCGGTTGAACATGGAACCATTATCGGCCGGATTGAAGAAACGAAGGTCATTGAAGATGCAGGAATTGAGACCAACATGAACCATCAGGAAGGAGATCAGAAAAAAGCCTGTCAATGCCATCACTATTTTTCTACCAACTGCTGACGTGAAAAATTGTGTCCATTTCATAAATGTCGGAGGGGGGTGAAAAATTTGACGCAAAGTTAGGTTGAAACCCAACATCAATATAAAAAAATGACTTTTTTAGCCTGGTTTTTTAATAGGATTTTTGATACCACAATGATGCATGAGAAATCCCACTAACCGCTAAGATTTTGTTGAATGTTTTGCTATAATTAATGGAAGAAGTTCAAAGTCCGAGGCGCCGGTTCAGTTCATCATCTATCTTTTTAAACAGATGATAGGGTTTGTAGGTACGCCAGTTGGTCAATTCCATCAACTCTATATAATAATTGAGTTTTGCCTTTTTAAAATCATATTGAGTAGCTTCCGGCATATTGATGCTTACAATCCATCCGTTTTCCTCGCTTACTTCCTCATACCATTCCTGGTAATAATCTCTGTCACTGCTATGAAAATTAAGTACGTGTTCACTCACGATAATGAATTTGAATATCCCTTCCTTCATGAATTTATCAACCACCTCGCGCTTCAGCTCCATGATATCATTTTCAATAGCATC
>JANLYU010000258.1:0-2864 GCA_031365785.1 Flavisolibacter sp.
TAAAACGCCTCCTTTTTTTGCCCTGAGTGGAAAAATATGTCCGGGCTTTCCAAATTCTTCAGGAAGCGTATTGGGGTTGATCAAAGCCTGAATGGTTTTGGCGCGGTCGTGTGCAGAAATCCCTGTGGTACAACCATGACCCAAAAGATCAACTGAAACCGTGAAAGCAGTTTCATGCAACGCGGTGTTATTGTTCACCATCAGTTCCAGTCCTAAGTGGTCGCAACGTTCTTCCAGTAGGGCAATACAGATCAGGCCGCGCCCATGCTTGCTCATAAAATTGATAACTTCCGGAGTAACGTGATGGGAAGCCGTAATAAAATCGCCTTCATTTTCCCTGTCTTCATCGTCCACAACAATGACCAACTTGCCTGCCCTGATATCTTCAATAGCACTATCTATGGAATCCAGCATTTGTTTTTATTACAAAAATAGCAACATTGATTTGCAACCGGAAGGACACCTATTTAAATTGACTGAAACGCAGCTATTTCATGCGTTTAACTGTCCCTTATCTCAGTCGTGAAGTGTTAATATTTGGCTATATTTATTATCTTATTTATCCCTTTCTTTGCAACCGAAAACTGAATTATATGCTTATCAGAGGATTTAAAATAATTGTATTTCTTTTTTTATTACCTGCCTTCACCTTTGCCCAGGAAACTAATAGCAGTGTGGGCGGAATTGTAAAATCTGGTAACAATGACCCTCTTGTTGGCGCCACCGTGACAGCTACCCATATTCCCACCGGCACGGTGTACCGGGTGGTGACCAAATCAGGTGGCCGTTACGATATTAATAATATGAATACTGGCGGCCCTTATTCATTTGTAGTAACCTATGTGGGTTTTACGGACGAAAAAAGGGACAATGTCACTATGAATTTGGGTGAAAAGGGAAGGATCGATTTTGTTTTGTTGAATAATTCATCCAGTCTTACCGAAGTGGTGGTTTCTACCAGAAGGGCCAATGCCAATGCACAGGCTGGCACAGAAACTAATGTAGGCCGTGATAAAATTGCTGGTATACCTAGCGTCAACAGAAGTTTGAACGATTATTTGAGATTCACGCCTCAGGCCAAGGTAACAGGCGATGGTGGTGTATCTCTGGCTGGCCAAAATAACCGTTACAATTCTTTTTATATTGATGGCGCCATCAATAATGATGTATTTGGTTTGGCAGCCTCTGGTACCAACGGTGGTCAGGCAAACATCAATCCTATTTCCATTGATGCGATCGACCAGTTCCAGGTGGTCCTTTCCCCTTATGATGCTTCCATAGGTGGTTTTACCGGCGGGGGTATCAATGCTGTTACTAAATCCGGTACCAACACTTTCAGGGGTTCTGCATGGTATTACTTCCGGAATGAAAACCTGGCTGGCAAAACACCAGGCGATGTACCTAAATCATTACGCGTAAAGCTGGCCAACCTTTCCAATAAAACGTATGGATTTAATTTTGGAGGACCTATCATTAAAAATAAATTGTTCTTTTTTGTGCTGGGAGAAATTCAAAAAGATATCCGGCCCCAGCCTTTTACATTCAGTGATTATAGAGGAACAGGTAACATGGACTCAGTGACCAAGCTGGTCAACTTTTTGCAGAGCACCTATAATTACGATCCAGGATCTTACCTCGATAATCCGGAAAAGGTAAAGGCTAATCGCATCACAGCGAAGATCGATTACAACATCAACCCGAACAATAAACTTACGGTAAGCTACCGATACAACCAGGGTGAAAGGTTCAACACCAGCGCCAGCAGCAGCTCCACGATCAATTTCTATAATAACGGTTATATATTTCCAAATACTACCCATACCGCTACTACTGAATTGAAATCCAACTTCAGGCATGGATCCTCCAACCGTTTTTTGATTACTTATTCCAATGTGTTGGACAACAGGGATCCCATTGGTCCTAAATTTCCAAGAGTCACCATCAACGACGGTTCAGGCAGGTATGTATTCGGCACTGAAAATTTTTCTACAGGAAACCTGCTGCTACAAAAAAACTGGACTTTTTATGACTCTTATAAATTTACCAGTGGAAAACAATTATTCACTCTGGGAACAGATAATCTGTACAGTGACGCTTACAATGTTTTCATTCGCGATTTATTCGGCACCTATACCTACGCTTCCCTGAATGACTTCGTGAGCAACTACAAACCTACGCGCTACGACAGAACATTTTCCCTACTGGAAAGTAAAACAGATGAGGCTAATTCCGCTTCCGCTGCTGCTTTCAAATATCTGAACCTGGCCTTTTTCATCAATGACGAAATCCATGTCAATGAAAGGTTCACTCTGAATCTTGGACTCCGTGCGGATAAAACAGATTTTTTAACCACACCCCGCGAAGACAAATTTTTTAATGACACAGCTGTTGCCGCTATTTCGCAATACTATGACCTGAGAGGTGCCCGTTCAGGGCAGATATCCAAAGTTCCCTGGTCAGTATCACCCAGAATCGGTTTTACTTTTAGGGTTCCGGAAGAAAATTTAACCGTACGTGCCGGCCTGGGCATGTTTACGGGAAGAATGCCCCTGGTCTGGCCTGGAGGTGTTTATAATAATAATGGGGTGGGTCTGGGAAGTGTTAGTGTAAACAACCCTAACATAACTTTCCGTCCGGATCCTGATAACCAGTATTCCGCACAGGACTTTAACCTCAGCCTGGCCAATGCAAAAGGTCAGATTGACCTGATCTCCAAAAATTTCAGACTCCCTAAAATATTCCGCACTTCCTTTGGTATCGACAAACGCTTCGGTGAAGGATGGAATGTGATGCTGGACATGCTCTATTCTAAAAACATTAATGAAATCTATTATCAGAATGTAAATATTATTCCTCCAGCCCTT
>JANLYU010000288.1:0-9884 GCA_031365785.1 Flavisolibacter sp.
ACGTATTACATCCCTGGCATGGCGCCAGTTTTGGAAACAAGGCGCCCTCCATCGTCAATGCACTGATAGAAATTTCACAGGGATCCAGAACCAAGTATGAAATAGATAAAGAGACCGGCCTTTTGAAGCTGGACCGGGTCATCTATTCTTCGTTTCATTATCCTGTGAATTATGGATTTATTCCACAGACATTGGGTCATGACGGTGACCCCCTCGACATCCTGGTGCTGTGTTCACAACCAATACAATCTCTTTGTCTTGTCGAGGCTACGGTGATTGGAAATATGCAGATGATCGATTCCGGTGAACAGGACGACAAGATCATAGCGGTGGCAACCAATGATCCATCCGTGAACCATATTACTTCCATTGATGAAATGCCAAGGCATTTTATTTTAGAGCTTCGTAATTATTTTGAACAATACAAGGTGCTGGAGAACAAACAGGTGCAAATCGAGGACTTTCAGAATAAAGAAGTAGCCTACATCATCATCCAGGAGGCTATTGAGTATTATCAACAGCAATTCACTTAACCGTTGCAAAATAAACCACATAAAATGTCAAGCCAGATCATCATTATTTTGAGTCTTATTGGCCTGGTTGCCGGCATGCTCAGCGGACTGGTGGGAGTGGGTGGAGGAATTATAATTGTACCGGCGTTGATCTATTTCCTGGGTTTCACACAACTGCAGGCACAGGGCACGTCACTGGGATTATTATTGCTACCTGTAGGCATTTTGGCCGTTTTGAATTATTACCACCAGGGCTATATTGATATCAGGGTTATTGGCATCATGGCGATAGCATTTGTATTGGGTGGATGGCTGGGAAGCAGAATGGCATTAACCATTTCAGAACTGATGGTGAAAAGAATTTTTGCCGTTCTACTCTTTTATACCGCTATCAAAATGCTTGGATGGGACCTGGTCCTCTTCAAAGCGTTCAAAAACATGTTCTCCTGATTATTCAATAACCCTTCGAATGGAATGAAGGTGGTGCGTTCTGACCGCCGATTCATGATTCATGATCCCTGATTCATCCAACGCATCCAGACGCACTTTACCGGATGCATGAATGATCCTGTCTCCAGATAAAATGATCCCGACATGTATTACTTTCCCTTTGTCATTATCAAAAAAAGCAAGGTCACCCGGCCTGGCATCCTGTAGTTGGGTGACACCCAGGCCTTGCTGCTGCTGCTGGCTGGCATCTCTTAGCAATTTTACACCCCCGACTTTGAAAACAGTTTGAACCAACCCACTACAGTCTACACCCATCAATGTTTTTCCGCCCCATAAGTAAGGGGCATTGATCCAGGAATGAGCCACTTTCTCAACCAGGTCCCAACTCTGTGCCTGCGTGAGGTCTCTGAAACTTCCCTCAAATACCATGTTAGGAAGCCAAAGCTGCCCGGTAGATTTGCTAAACCCGGTGAGTGACGCACCCATGGGCAAATGAATCAGGTGATCACCCACCCGAAGATGGCTCACCAGGTCTGTGGTGACATATTGTGAATGGGAGGTCGCAACCATTTCCTCTACTGACTGTACCAGGTGGTGAGTCAGCCAACCTTCATAATTATCAATACAGGATCTTATCTTCCACCATTCTTCGTTTTTTTCGAGCACCACCATCGTTTCACCAAATAACAACTGGTTCACCATTTCCGACCGGTGAGCAGGGTCTTTTCTAATAGGAGCCGCGGCAACATGACAAATAGCATAGTTCATAATAATTGTAAATATTCCATGGATTGTGCAAATTTGCATCCTTTGCATCTTATAATTAAATAGGTTGTGGTGAACAGGTTCAACACTTCATCAATGATGGACAATCATAAAGTCAATCAACTCGAAATCGGCAGTCATCTTGCTCCTACTTACTATTTATTAGTCAATTTGAATTCCAATTGTGAAGTCAAACCGGTATGAACATATTACAGATGCTGATTTACTGGAACTTTATTATAAAGATAATAACCAGGAATGGATCGGGATTTTACTGGAAAGGTATACCCTTCTGTTATTGGGCGTATGCATGAAGTACCTGAAAAATGAACAGGAGGCAAAGGATAGCGTTCAGCAAATTTTTTTGAAAGTACTGATGGAAGTTTCCAAATACAGGATCCAATTTTTTAAATCCTGGCTGTATATGGTGGCCAAGAACCACTGCCTGATGTGCTTGAGGGATAAGGGTAAAAAATTCCAGGAACTGAAAGAAAATGATACCGCAGGAACTGAAGATAGCTACCGGGAAATAGTCGCTCAGGATAGTACCCTTGAATTACTAGAAGCTGCTTTGCAGGAAATAGGCCCGGAACAACAACGTTGTGTAATTTTGTTTTATCTTAAAAAGAACAGTTATTACCAGATTGCTGAAAAAACCGGATTTAGTCTCATGCAGGTAAAAAGTTTCATTCAAAATGGGAAAAGAAATTTGAGGATCATTATGGAAAAAAAATTAAAAGAAAAAAGTCAACGCAGTAATGAGCGATAATCTGAAAGACATATTATCCAATCTGAATCCCGACATTGACCAGGAAACGCTTTTACGTTATCTCCAGGGAAAACTTACGCCTGCTGAACAACACGAACTTGAAAAAGGTATGATGGAAGATCATTTCAATTCTGATGCCCTTGATGGATTACAGGATATAAAAAACAAAAAAAATATATCACTTTTATTGCAAAAGCTTTCCACTGATCTCAAAAAAAAGACCAACCGGAAAAAAAATCTCAAAGAAAAAATGGCATTGAAATTACCACTCTGGATGATCATTGCCATAATACTAATCCTTCTCTTCGCCGTGATTGGTTTTATAGTGGTTCACCGGCAAATGCAAAGTTGACGGTCCATTCCTTAACATCCGAACAGCTTCATCAAATGAAATATCCCTCAATACAAATGCTGGATCTTTATTGGTATTGAATATAAATAGGTTGAGGCTTCAGCTTCAGGATCTCTTCTCTTGTCATCATCTCCTTGAGTCCCGATTTTTCAGTGTCATTTACATAAAACAATTTGAATCCAGTAAACTGCACCGGTTGTTTATAGATCCAGCTGTAATAGCTGTCTTTTTTCTTTGCCGGCCCACCCCAACCATCCATGTCCATCACAATTTGCACTTCAGGTTGCACTTTAATTTTATCGGCATTGGTAACCATGCCCTGGGTAAATCGATGCACCATAAGAATTTTAGGAGGGATGTTGTTTTTCCTGACAAGTCCTGCCAGGTAATTTGACATCCAGTTGATATCTGCAGCATCCAGGGAACCAATAACAGTTCCAGGTCTTTTATTGTCCTTGGCCTTCATGGCAAATTCCGGATCGATACCGAAATGAACGTTTGGCATGATCAGATACTTTTCAAAAAGAGGAAGTTCTGATTGCACGTCACTGAGTCCAACCTGGACATCTATAAACACCTGGGCATTGATTTCCTTTGCCCAGCTGATCACCGTATCAATTTGACGAAAAGGCATTCTCAACCTCCATTTTCCATCCTTGCCTGCTGCTCCCTGCGCCGTAACTGCAATGTAGTGCAGGGCTGGAATGGACTTGATCACACTGTCAGCGTCACTCCATTTCTTTACTTCGCTCAATAATTTCGGGATCATTTCATTCTTAGGCCATTTTCCAAGGGCTCCCATCCTGTTAGAGGAGAGGTTGCCATAATAAGCTACAATTCTATGAAAGGGGAGAATGGCTCCCGCAAGCGGATATTGATGTTTTACTGGCCACCGTCCAAGTGTATCACCGTTGGCCAGATATTGCTGTAACGCATCGTAGCGGGCTGTATCCAGGGTGGTAGCATGGCGCACCGGGTGAGTACTGTCTTTTACTGTTGAATCTGCGTTTTTATCTTGTGGGGAAGCGCTGTTGTTACAACTCAGGCATAGGAGGGCAAAAACCGGAAACACATAGTTCTTCATCTTCGTGATATTGAATTTATTCATTTGCCCAAAGAAAAGAAAATTATCAATCACATGCGTTTCAAAAAAATTTTGAAAAATGTAGAGAAGTAAACTTTCTGTTATGGACCTTGGATAAGTGGATGCAACAACTCAATAAGTTGCTCAAAGGGTATAAAACACAGCGCCTGGACAATCTGCCCAGGCGCTTCCACCACCACTATTTCAAATTATTCAGGTGTTCCGTTATCACTCTGCTGGTTTTTGTTACGTCTCCCGCCGGAACTTTGTCCTCCTCTCCTTCCAATCTCACTCATATGTTCTCGATTTTGACTCACCATTTGTCCGCCTTTTTTTCCGGCCCTTCTAGCTTCGTCGCTATTCCATTCATGCGCCACACCCTGTTTATGTGCGGCCCGTCCACCTTCACTTGCAATTTGTTTCTGACGTTCTGGACTCATCGCCGCAAAACCGCGGTTTGAGGATCCATTATTATTGGATCTGTCAATTCCCCTTCCTGAACTATCCTTTCCATTATTTTTCGAATCAAACTCCTGGTTCATTTCAGTTGGAAGTTCATCATTATTCAGAGGTTGTCTCTGATCTGTTTGATCTAGCATAGCACACTACTTTAAAAGGTTAATAATTTCGTTGGTTACAGAACTATCAATAAAATGATGCCGTACTATTTTAAGCCATGAAGCGGACCCATTGGGTAATTCTTGCTATAGAAATCAACAGTTTGTGCAATAAGTTGGGTAAGCAGCCCCATCCATGGGCATCCGGGAATGTCTTGTTTTGTGGTCAGTGGAATCTATTGAATGATAAAGTCATTGAAACTTTCTTCAGGAATAGGTGTTACGATAATATCTTCAACCTGAGCCCTTGAAGGACCTTTTCTACACCAATTAACAAAAGTGTTCAAATCATCAGTAGGCCCTGTCACTTTCATCACCACCTGCCCCTCTTCCGTATTCATCACCCATCCTTTCAGATTCATCATGAGGGCTTCCTTTTTTGCACTGACCCTGTAAAATACGCCCTGCACTTTCCCCTTAATTGTTAAATGAATGGTTGGCATAACATTTTCAAAGTTTCTTAAAATAAATTATGGATCCACGTCAAAATATTCAGGAACCAAAGCACCATCATGAACCCGGCAATGTACTGCCACCCACAGAAATCGTAGAAAATCCAAATCCGCGGGCCAACGAAAATGTAGCCAGTCAAAGTACTTCGTCCGGTGATAAAAATAAACAGGACCAAGGAGTGGGCAGTGAGATTACAGATGGTGAAGATGCATGACCAAAAACCCATCAGGAGTCTTTTTTCTTCAGGGATCTTATCAACTGTCCAAAATCCCAATTGTATTCTAATGCATGAATGGTGGCTGCAATTCTTTTAGCCAGTGTTGGAGTTGTTTTTGCGCTTTTAATCCAATTGATAAAATAATTTCTATGCGAAGCAGTGAGGCTTTGGAAACGCATCATGGCCTTTGGTTCATCTGCCAGACATTGCATCAGATCTGAAGGAGGTTCAATGGGGTCCTTATCTATTGTGAGGTGAACCCTTACTTTTTCTCCCACTGGCTTTCTGATGGATTTACGAATGCGGGCATTCAGGGTCATTATAAAATCACCACCCCCCATCGGTAACAAACTGACCATTTCAAATGGACTTTTGTCCACCTTCCCCTTTACCCTGAATGTTTTTTTATTTCCCGGATTCAGTTGCTGCGCAATTTCAAAAGGAATACGGATATACGTCCACCCGGTTTTTTCACCAGCGGAAGCGAATTTTTCTATGGTTCCATCCATGGTGACCATACAGATTTAGTAAATCAATTTATTCTCCATTTCTTTCCATTGACTGAAAACCTCCTTGGCACCGGCATGAGGGTGGTGCAAAAAAGCTATTGCCCGGTCTTGCTGAGATTTATTGATTTCATCATAAATAAACTGATCATCAAATTCTATCAATGCTGCATCCACCTTGGTATTGGCATAAATGACCCTGTTTGGACGCGCCCAGTAAATAGCGCCAAGGCACATAGGGCATGGTTCACAACTAGAATAAACATCACAACCGGTAAGCTGAAATGAATCCAGAGATTGACATGCCTTTCGGATGGCCACCATTTCTGCATGGGCTGTTGGATCATTCGTGGCAGTCACTTCATTGCAACCTTCCCCTATGATTTTTCCATCCTTTACAATAACGCATCCAAAGGGACCTCCTTGAAGGTTTTTCATCCCCTGCTTCGATAATTCGATAGCGCGCTCCAGGAATTTTATTTCATCGGAAATCATGATGCAATGTACACAAAAGCCACCCTTTCATGGGCTACTCAACTTGACTTCAAGATCCCAGGTGAAAGCAATTATCTCTTGAAAAACCGTCCCTTCAAAAGTTTATCCATCACCTCATCCCTCGCACCACGGCTGATAGGAATATCATTGGCACCGATGCGGATATGATTGCCCTCCACATGATCTATTTTCGCAGCCGCCACAATAAATGATTTATGTGTTTTTATAAAATCTGCAGTTGGCAGGTAATCTTCAATGGACTTAAATGTAAGGTATGTGATCATCTTCCTGGTTTTGGTATGAATCGCCACATAATTCTGCAAAGCTTCTACGAATAAGATTTCATCATAAAACAACTTTACCAGCTTGTTGTCTGACTTGATAAAAAAATATCCTGATTTTTGTTCCATCACACCATCCGTCTGGTTTTTATGGCGTACTTCATAAAATTCCCTGGCGCGCAAGGCAGCTTTTACAAATCTTTCGTAGGATACTGGTTTCACCAGGTAATCAAGAGCATTCAAATTAAATCCCTCCAAGGCATACTGCGGGTAAGCGGTGGTAAATATTACAGGAGGAGCATGCTGAAGGGATTTGAAAAATTCTATTCCCGTTATTTTTGGCATATGAATGTCAAGGAAGATTAATTGTACCTGTCCTTCGCCAAGTAAGGAAGTGGCTTTTAAAGGCGTATCGAATTCACCGGCCAGATGTAGAAAACCGGTATCCAGGATATATTCCTTTAAGCCTTTACGGGCCAATGGCTCATCATCAATTATAATACATTGAATGGGAAACATCACCAGTCCATTTGTAAAGTGAGCATCACGTCAAACCAACCATTTTCTTCCCTGATCTGTAACTCATGTTTGCGGGGATACAGGAGTTCCAACCGCCTTTTTACATTGACCAGTCCGATACCGCCTGTTGGAGTGGGTAAGTCGGCCGTTTTGATTTCAGTGGTATTTCTTATATTGAAATACATGGATCCCTGCTTTTTGCCCAGGTCAATGTTCAACACATTTACTTTCTCTTTGCCGTAGTGCGAAAGGTGTTTGAAAGAATTTTCTACGAATGGAATCAGCAACAGCGGCTCAATAAAAATTCCCTTCATATGTGGGTCGACCACAAACCTGATCGCACAGTTATCTCTTCTTAACTGCTGTAAACTGATATAGTCTTCAAGGTAACTGATCTCCTTTTCAATTGAAATTTTTTCACCTTTTAATTCATACAACTGGTAGCGAAGCATATCTGAAAACTTATGAAGCGCATTCCTGGCTTCCGTATTGCTTTTATCGATCAGAAAATAAACCGAATTCAGGGAGTTGAATAAAAAATGTGGGTTGATCTGTGATTTCAGAAAATTGAGTTCAGCTTCAGCTCTTTCCCTGGCTACTTCAGCGAGTCGTTTCTGGACCCTGTTGAAGTCGAACAGCAGTTTGAATGCCACTCCTGCAATCACCAGGAATAAATGCGGGATCATATTATCATAGATCCTTGTTTTGATATTTCCAGACCAGTTTAACAGGGCGGGATTGTTAATCAATTTTCCGATCAAATACATTTTGTAAGTGCTGCTCAGTACAATCATGGTAAGAAAAGAAAGCGTGAACAGGACATACCGTTTTTGATAAAGTAAAAAGGGAATCAGCAAATAATTACACAAGTAAACCATCAGGGCCAGGTCAACGGTTTTAATGACTGTTACCAGTAATGCCTTTTCAGGTGTTGAATAATCCTGGTAACGCAAATAATACCAGACACATCCGATCATCATCCAGGCCAGAACATGTTGAAGTAGGTTGCGCGTTATGATGGATCGCAGGGGCATCAGCAAACTAAATCTACAGATTTCATCAATCAAAATTCATTACACCATCTGCTTGTTTTAAAAGACAACCGGTTCCAATCGTGACCCCGCGCTGAACAACATAGATATCAGGAGAACCAAACATTAAGAAAACATTGGATGAATAGGGTATCGCGGCGGGTTAATAACGGATCCTTCACAAAATCAGGTATGAAATCTGAACCCTCGTACCGAATTCAAAAGCCCATGCAACAGAGTTATCGCTTGCTTAGAGATAATAAGGAATCAGGACCTTTTGAGCTGGAAGATCTTGTGCAGATTGGCCTGAAGCCATTAGACCTGATATGGGTGGAGGGCCAAAGTAACAATTGGTGCCCTGCTCATGAATTTGAAAAATCAATTTCTTTGGAGAAGTCTCCTGAACAGGAAGCCCAGGTGAATCTTCCTTCACTTGAATCAACATCCATTGAAGCCTCACTTGCAAAAGAACCAATAGTATACATTCGATTTCCGGAAGAAAGATCTGAAAATTCGTTGCCGGATAATAAGGTGAATGATGACAGTGTAATGGAACTAATACCTGCTGCACCAGATGAAAGAAGGGGGCAAGTTCCTGCTCTCATCCCAATGGGACACTTATCAGAATTATCCGGGTCTGGTTATTCCAGATCACTGGACGATATCAGGAATGAAAACGCCAGGTGGCGTCAGGCCCAAAGAACAAAGAGGAGGGCCAAACCAATACCTGTAATTGCTTCCATTATCGTTTTGACTCTTTTAAGTTTTGGAATCATCAATAACTTCCGTCATGAAAACGTTCCAGTGAAAGGCCTGCCTGTTTCAAAAACAAAGCTAGACCCTTCCCAACTAAACCGGACAATAGATGAGCCGATTTCATTCAATCCTGCGGGTGGTGTAACCCATCCACTGCAAAGTCCCTCACTAATAGAAGAAAGAGTTCCAAAAAATAACCGGATGACACAGTTGCCGTATTCAGGAACAACTAAAGAGATTTTGGTGCCAAGCAAAAAAACCGTGTCTGGCATCTCCATTAATCCGGCAAAAAGAAAAAACTTACCAGCTCCCTTAGCCTCAGGCAAAATTGAAAATCTAGCAGTTGCTGAAATCCCCACGAAACCGACAACCTTTTCCACACCTTCTTCCCAGGATTTTGTACTGTTTGGAACCCACCCAGTAACCAGGGAAGAAGGCGTAGCTCCCTTCCACCTTACTTTCAAAAATAATAGTGACCAGTTACGATTTGCTGCTGTTGACGTGATTTATAAAAAAAAGGGAACGATTACCAGTCGTGAAACTTTGTACTTCAATAAAGTGGCACCGCATCAAAGCCTCACCCGGAGTGCACCAGGTAACAAAGGCGCAGATGAGGTGATATACAAGCTGGGACTCGTGAGCACCGAAGATGGTTCACTATTTTATGCGCAACAGTAGCGAGCCTCAGGTAATTCATGATGCGGCTTCAAACACTTCCAGTAACCTGATGACTTCCACCCTTTGGTTTTTTCTAAAAGATATATTGATCATAGCTCTGGCAACCAGCAAGGCATCGATCGGACGTTGGTTTTTAGCTATACCGAATGCGTTTAAAAATTTAATAAGGGCACTGCCTACTTTTTCTCCAGCCCTGTTTTCCAAACGATGACCTGCCAGCATGCCTGGTTGAAGGATATGAATAGACTCAAAAGAAAGATTTTTAATATCCCGCTCCAATTCCCCTTTCATTCTTGTATAAAAAAATTTGGACTCAACTGAAGCCATCGCTGAAGACACCAGCACATAAACAGGAACTCCATTCGATGCTGCAGCCTGCGCTACTGTAAACTGATATGT
>JANLYU010000030.1:0-6333 GCA_031365785.1 Flavisolibacter sp.
GGTGGTTCCATGGGGAATCTGGTGGAATGGTATGACTGGTATGCGTATTCGTATTTTTCGGTGTATTTCGCCAATTCATTTTTCCCGAGCAATAATAAAACCATACAATTGTTAAATACGGCTGCTGTATTTGCAGTTGGATTTTTGATGAGGCCTATCGGAGGCTGGTTTTTTGGAAGTCTGGCAGATAGGATCGGACGGAAAAAATCTATGACCTATTCTGTCCTGCTCATGTGTTTTGGATCGTTGCTGATAGCCCTATCACCCACCTATGCTTCTATTGGAATTATTGCCCCAGTCCTACTTATTTTCGCCCGTATGGTTCAGGGCTTGAGTGTAGGTGGTGAATATGGAACATCTGCTACCTACCTGAGTGAAATGGCTACCAGTGGAAGAAGGGGTTTTTATTCCAGTTTCCAATATGTAACATTGATAGGGGGCCAGCTGGTAGCTGTAGGTCTTCAGCTGTTGCTTCAAAAATTTTTGCTTACAGATCAGGAATTGAAATCATGGGGTTGGCGCATTCCTTTTGTGTTTGGTGCGTGTTTAGCCGTGATCGCTTTTTATCTGCGGCGGCAATTGGATGAAACTTCTTTTTTCCGGGATATGAAGGATAAAAAAATCAAAGGGAGCTTTAAAGAATTGCTTCAACACCCCAAAGCCATTTTTACAGTAATGGGATTAACAATCGGTGGCACCGTTGCCTTTTATACTTTTTCCGTGTACATGCAAAAATTTCTCACGAACACAGTTCATCTATCCACTGAGCGGACGACCCTTCTTCTTTTTATCTGCTTATTTATTTTTGCCTGCCTCCAACCACTATTTGGATTACTTTCTGACAAGATTGGCAGGAAGCCGCTACTCATGGCCTTTGGTATCCTCGGTTCCACCTGTACGGTTCCTTTGCTGATGCAATTAGAACATACCCGGACTGAGTACGCTATATTCTTTCTGGTGATGGCTGGACTGGTGATCGTATGCGGATACACCTCTATCAACGCTATAGTGAAGGCCGAGTTATTTCCTGTTCAGATTAGGGCGCTGGGAGTGGGCCTGCCTTATGCATTAACCACTGCTATTTTTGGCGGAACTGCAGAATATGTAGCACTTTGGTTCAAAAAATCCGGTCATGAACATTATTTCTTCTGGTATGTTACGGGATGCATCATGGTTTCCCTGGTGGTGTATACGATGATGAACGATACCAAAAAGAATTCTTTGATAATTGAAGAAAACACATCCTAACGGAGGTAAGCTCCATTTAAAATACCCTGTAGCATGCAATTACTTACCCACTTTATTCACTACCAGAATCTGAAATGTTCCGGGAACCAGTTTCGGCCTCCCATTGGCCTGAATAGTATCTTCAAAATCAGCAGCAGGTAAAAAAATAGTTCCGGTATTTGGATCAATCGTTAAAGTACGAGCACCCCGTTTAGTGGGGTAATTTCCAACCAGTGAAAAGCTGTCGGCACTTTGTTCTTTGATCACGGAGATACTTCCATCTCCATTGGAAGTGAAGACTAGTTTATTTTTTGGATAAAAGGCTACACCGTCGCAACCATCACCAATAGTTAACTGTTTTACCACCATTCCGTTTTCTGCATTCATGACTACGAGCATTTTTTCACATCCTGCGAACAGTCGATTGGTTTTTGGATCATATGCCAGCCCGGTTGGACTATTGCCGCCTTTCAAAGGCCAGTGATTTAAAATTTTGTGGGTTTTAATGTCGATGGCAACGATCTCATTTTTATCTTCCACATTCACAAACAATTTCCCGGACCCATTGGCTACAGCGGTTTCGGGCTTTCCCCCTACATCGATCGTAGCTACCACGGTATGGGTGGCGGCATCAATAAATGAAAGGTTCTTACCTCGTCCGTTACAAGTGACAATGGTCTTGGAAAAAGGTTCGAATAAAATTGCATCCGGGTTTTCACCGGTAGTCACCTGAGTAATAAGTTCATTAGTTTTCAAATCAAAAACGGTTACATTATTACTTCTACCATTACTGGTGTATCCTCTGTTCAAAGCGTCATTGAATGCAATTCCATGCACCCCATTGGTATTGGGTATGAAACCTATTGAATCTCCCGTATGGGCATCCAGTATATTGACCTGTGTTCCATGAGACACATATAATTTACCCTGATGTAAGGCAATGTAATCCCACCCTCCTGAACTGGCAATATGAAAGACATTACTTATTTTATATCCGGAATCTTTTTGCGCCTTTGCAGTCAGCATCAGCGATGTCAATAAGAATACAATGATGATTTTCATAAAAACAATATTTCCTGTTTGAAATTGAAACCAACTTAAACCTTCTCTGCGATAAATTGATATTTAGTTTTCTTCAGACTTGCTTCAGATTTGAACAATACTTTCGCGAAAAAATTGAAGATGCGGTGGTGTTTAGCACTGATGGCTCTTTTAATAGTTTCCCGATTACAGGCCCAAACCAGTGTTACCGGAAATGTGACGGACAAGGCTTCCGGTCTTGCTGTTCAATTTGCCAGTGTTTTTCTTATAAGTCTCCCGGACAGCATTGAGATAAAAGGTACCAGCACGGATAAAAGAGGACGTTTTAGTTTTGGTAATACTGTTCCCGGTAAATATCTGATCCAGTGCAGTTTTATTGGGTTCGATAAAAACCAAACGGAAGCATTTATCATCAAGGGTGGAATGAATTCATACAGCGTGGCTTTGATCCAACTGGTGGATGAAGGAAAAAAAATGGCAGATATTACTGTTAGCAGCCGGCGGGCAGCACTTTCCTCCTCCATAGACCGTAAAGTATATTATGTTGACCAGGATATGATGAGCAAGTCTGGTGCGGCCAGCGACATCTTAAAAAACATTCCTTCTGTGGAAGTAGATATTGATGGAAATGTTAACCTGCGGGGTTCTGGTGATGTAATGATACTTATTAACGGTAAGCCTTCCCCGTTAATGGGACGGACACGGGCAGAAGTATTGCAACAACTTCCTGCCAATTCCATCGAGCGAGTAGAAGTCATCACAAATCCATCTGCCCGTTACCGGCCTGATGGAACTTCAGGCATTATCAACATCATACTTAAAAAAAATATCCGGAACGGATTCAACGGATCAGTCACAGGAAACGCTGGCAACCGCGAACGTTTCAATGGCAGTATTACGCTTAATTATCACCCTAAAAAATTCAACCTTTTTGGAAGTTATGGTTACCGGCAGGATACAAGAAGGCGTCTGAATGTAATAGAGCGCAATTATCTGGATACCCTCAGCAGGGCTCCTCAAAGTTTTTTCAATCAGAAAAATACTTCCCTAACCCACCCCCATGCCCACCTGGCAAGTGCCGGGTTGGATTATACTATTGATGAACGCAACAGCACGGGTTTTTCAGGAAATTATTTCAACCGGGTACAAATAAGAAGGGATATATCGAAAACCCTTCGTTACAATGGACAGCATACCCTTACCTCTGAAGCAGACAGAATGCGATATGATCCTGAATATGAAAGACAAAAAAATGCCACAGTCTATTTCGAACACCATTTTGTAAAGGAAGACCATACGTTAAGGTTCGAATTCAATACTTCCAATGAAAACGAAGTGGAGGATAATCACTATACCAACAATTACCTGTTTCCTGTTAGTCCTGTTGCCTATGAAAATACCAGGATCGGCCAGGGTACGCATGAAAACCAGTTCACTGTAGATTATTCCAATCAATTGACGTCATCTTCAAAACTGGAAGCCGGCTACGACGGCCTTTATAACAAGGTAGACCTTGACTTTTATGGGGAGCAGTATGATCCTTCCGTTCAAAAATTTGTCAGGGATGCGGAAAGATCCAACCGTTTTCTATTTAAAGAAAACATTCATGCCTTGTATATCACTTACCTGAAAAGTTATCAAAAGTTTGGTTATTCTGCGGGCTTGCGTTCAGAGGGTGCCATCACCAAAGGTTATTTGGTGAACAGGGATTCAACGGTCAGCAACAATTATTTCAAACTTTATCCAACCATCCATTTTTCATATAACCTGCAAAAGGGGAATGAGCTTCAGCTGAATTATAGTAAGCGCGTTCACCGTCCTGAAGCAGATGAACTGAACCCATTTCCTGAATACCAGGATTCACTCAATCTGCGGGCAGGTAATCCTAAGCTTTTGCCAGAGTTGATCCATTCCATTGAATTGGGATACAAATGGCAGGGGAAAACCATTTCTTTTGTACCCAGTTTGTATTACCGGTTCAAAAAAAATGGATTTACCTCTGTTGTAATTCCTTTGAATGACAGTGTCTTGTTATCTACCATGCAAAACCTTTCCCTCGATCAATCTGCCGGTCTGGAATTGATTTTTTCCGCCAAAGCCGGAAAGTGGCTGAGCACCAATTGGAGCACTAATATTTTTTACAATCAGATCAATGCTTCTAACCTGGGATACCTACAAAACAGGTCTATTGTTTCCATGTCTGCCAATCTGAATGCCAGCATCAGGCTTACCCAATCCACCATGTTGCAATTAAGTTCTAATTATCGGTCGGCACGGCTCACACCACAGGGAAAAACCTACCCTACAGTTGTGATGAATTCTGGTGTCCGTCAGGATTTTATGGGCACCAAGCTGTCAGTAACATTTACTACTTCTGATATTTTCAACACCCAGCAACAGAAATCTATTTATGACATTCCTTTTCTTCACCAGGTAACACGTGGTCGACGCGATGGAAGAATTATGTATTTAGGAGTCAGTTACCGATTTGGAGTCATCAAAAAACCAAAGGAAGAAAAACTACAATTTGATAATTCTTTATAATGGGGGACTTCGTAAAATTTTCTGGCTTCAAGGGCAGGAGCACTACTGCCAGGTAATATGAAAATGGTGCATTTCTTTACCGTGCGAATAAGTAATCGTAAAGCCCGATACATCACAGATCTGTTTAATGATGGAAAGTCCCAAGCCATGTTGGTCATTACTCACAGAGGCTTTATAAAACCGGTGAAATAATTTTTCCTGCTCCAAAACAGGTCCGGTACTGGTATTGGAAAGTACAAGATGGTTTTTTCCAAGCACTACCCTGATGTTGCCACCGGCATAATTATGACGGGTGGCATTACTCAGCAAGTTGTTCAATAGAATGTCTGCGAGCTCAGGGTTCATTTTCACTTCTGATTTGGTGATGTCCGCAATCACGGAAATGTTGTGCACCATCCATAATTCCTGAAAGTCTGCAAGTTTGGCCTGCAACATGGGTAGCAGGTCTATTTGTAACATCTCCTGGAACTGGTTATTTTCTATTTTAGCAAGTAATAATAAGGACTGGTTCAGTTTCGCCAGTCGTTGTATTGCCATGTAAGAGCTTTGTACGGCCTGGCTCTGTGATTCTGTGAGTTGCTCATCCTGGATCAGGATATCCAGTTTGGAACGGATAATGGCAATGGGCGTCTGTATTTCGTGAGAAGCATTTTCACTAAAAGTTTTCAATGCCATGTAATCCAGTTGCGCCTGGCTGGTGAGTCTTTCTAAAGTTTGATTCATGATCGTAAACTCGTCTATACTTACAGGTTGTAACTGAACAGGGTGGTTATTACCCACTTTGAAATTCTTCACCGTTTCCAATGACTGATAAAATGGCTTCCATATTCTTTTCAGTACTACCCGATTGATGAAAAATGACACTACCAGAATCACCAGGATCGTGACGAAAGTGATCCCGAGAATGGACTCCATCAGGTGATTGGTTTGTTCCAGAGATTTTGAAACTGTTACTCTATACCATTGTCCTCCTGCCTGGATGCCGAAAACCAGTTGGCGGAAATTTTCTTTGGCTTTGTCCTCAGTGTCAGTTAATAAAACTGAAGTAAAATACCTTTTCCGGAAGGGTGTTAAAAAATTTTTGTATTCGATGACCTGGTCTTTCACTGAAATGCTTAAGGGCATATGGTCATACTCGTGAACGTAGGTTTTGATCTCGCCTTCTTCAATGCGCAGGTCATCATCGATTTGCCTGATGATAACAAAGCGAAGGGAAACATAAAAAGCCGCACTGGCAATCAAAAATATGATGATAGTGGCGATCACATTGATCCTGGAGTATCTGGTAAAAAGCTTCATCAGGACAGTGAAAATTTATAACCCATCCCATACACTGATTTTATATAATCGGCTCCCCCGGCATGCATCAGTTTTTTCCGAAGGTTTTTTATATGGGTATTATTAAAATCATTGTTTGCTGACATGTACATGCTATACAACGATAAGTGAATGGGATTTTCATTTTTGGCTTTTACGTTTTTTTTGTTACTGTTGATTTTCATGAGGAGTACGTATTAGGTC